>DASPMK010000288.1:0-2314 GCA_035627075.1 Azospirillaceae bacterium | reverse complement strand
CCAGCACGATCACATCAGGGTCCAGGATGTTGACCACCATCGCGAGGCCGCGCGCCAGCCGATCCTCGTACCGCTCCAGCGCGGCCACCGCTACCGTATCGCCGGCAGTGGCACGGGCGACGATGTCAGGAGTGGCGACGGTTTCGCCTGTGCCACGGGCGAAATCCGCAGCAAATCCCGGTCCGGAAATAAAGGTTTCAAGGCATCCCGTGCGGCCGCAGTAGCAACTCGGTCCCGGCCGTTCATCCACGCCGCCGGGCAGAAGCTGCGGCCATGGCAAGGGATTGTGGCCCCATTCTCCACCGATGGCGTTGCGCCCGGACAGCACCCGCCGGTGGGCAATAATGCCAGCTCCACAGCCGGTGCCGAGAATGGCAGCAAAGACCACGCCCGCGCCGGCACCGGCGCCATCGGCGGCTTCGGAAACCGCGAAGCAGTTCGCATCGTTCTCCAGACGGACGGGGCGTGATAGCGCCCCCGCCAGATCCTTGTCGAACGGTCGTCCGATGAGCCATGTCGAATTGGCGTTCTTGATAAGTCCGGTCAGCGGTGAAATGGTGCCGGGAATACCGACCCCGACGGTGCCGTACCCGCCGGCTTCGCTTTCCAACCAGCGCACCAGTTCGACGATGGTGGCGACCGTTGCCTCGTAGTCGCCACGCGGCGTGGCGATCCGGCGGCGCGCCAGCTCACGCCCGGCGGCGTCGAGCGCTATGCCCTCGATTTTAGTGCCGCCGAGATCGATGCCGATGCGGATCATGGATGGAGCCTCCAGGCCGAGGGGATGTGCGGTTGCGGGTACATCAAGTGATTCATCCGAGTCGGCGTAACGACAATGGAAAGCGTACCTTCTACGAATACTCGGAACCGTGCTTTCTGTCCAATGGATGGGTTGGGCGTCGGTCGAATGGAGAAACAGGCGAGGTTTTCGGTTGCCCGGAACTTTCGGGTACACCTTTATTTAGTTTTGCTCCCCTCAGGCGGACAGGTTAGAGTACGCCGCGTTCCGGAGGGAAGTGGCCATCCTGTGCCTCTTACCGTCTTCGGCGGGAGTGACATACGTGACTTTTTCGAGCGGAGTCGCACGAGCATGATACGACAAGCCATCGCCCTGGATAATGCTTCCGAACGCCGTTGCAAGAGCGCGCGCCGTCTGGTCGCCACCCTAGCGCTGGCCGGCATGGTCGCGGCCCTCCCCGCAGAGGCGGCCAAACCCGCGGCCTGCTACACCAAGGGAGAGTACGAGGCCGAGCAGGCCGTCCGGTTTCACACTGAAATGATGTTGGTCGGACTCACCTGTAAAGACGTCATGCCGGAAAAAAATCTGTTCGTTAAATATCGCGAATTCACGAACCGGCATCGCGGTAACCTCATGCAGTGGGAAAAAGTGCTGATCGAGCACTTCCGCCGGAACTACGGCGGTAATGCCACCCGGCAATTTGACACCTTTCGTACCGAGATGGCCAACCAGATGAGCCGTCGAGCGGCATCGATCACATCCTCACAATACTGCGGCCTGCTAGGCAACGGTGCGGTGGATGCAATGGATATGAGCGGTGACGACTTCAAAATGCTGGCCGGCGAGGATGTGATCATGCGCATGGCCGGCAAGCCGCCCTGCGAGCGGCTGTCGGATGTCGTGCCTGGCAAGGATGGTCCGATCATGGCCGCTGCGGGAACCGTGCCCCCCCCGTCCATGCAGACCGCCACCGGGCCGGAAACCTCCGCCAAGAAGGCGCCGTCTAAGAAGGGCGCCGGCGTGGTCAAGACTTCGTCTAAAAAGTAATAAACCGCGCCGAGTTTACCAGATGCCCCGCTTCTTGAGAAGATGGAGCCATAACGAACAAGTCATCGACCAAGCGCTCCTCTGAAGGTAATTGCTCACGGGGGTGGCGGCGGCGCACTCACGCGAGGAGGAAGGTACCGTCGACCAGGGCGCGGATGGCGGTCCAAGCCGATTGACCTTGCCGGCGCGCCGTTCCGGTCACCGAGCGATAACCAGCGTGGATCTGGGGCCCCCAAGTGGAGCGGAAGCCGTTGGTGACCTTGCGGAAGACGACCGAGGGGCGGATTTCCTGTTCGCTGCCGTTGTTGGTCGGCGGCACGCGCCGGTCGGTGAGAAAGACGAAGAACTTGCTCCGCCACGCCTTGATCTGGCGCTGGAGTGCCTGGCCGGCGGGATGGGCGGCGGGAACGGCGACCAGGGCGTCGAGACCGCGCTCGGCCTTGGCGGCGTAGACGGCCAGCGTGCTGTCCTTCAGGCGCGCTCGTCGCTTGCCGACGCGGATGGCCCAGCCCAGATGGTCGCGGATCT
>DASPMK010000287.1:0-2785 GCA_035627075.1 Azospirillaceae bacterium | reverse complement strand
GGCCGGTGGTGCCCGAGGTGTAGATGATCAGCGCCGGATCGTCGGGCCCGGTCAGCTCGGGAAGCAGGGCGTCGGCGCCTTGCTCCAGGGTCGTCCAGAAATCCCGCGCCTTCGAACCGCCGCCGACCGACAGCACCACCGATAGTTCCGGCAGCCGGTCCCGCACCGGCGCCACCTTCGCCAACTGGGCCGAATCGGTGATCAGCGCCTTGGCGCCTGAATCCGACAGGCGGTACTCCAGCGCGTCCTCGCCGAACAGGGTGAACAGCGGCACCGCCACCGCCCCCAACTTGTAGGCGGCAAGATGGGCCAGCGCGCATTCGACCGACTGGCCGAGCAGGATACCGACGCGGTCACCCCGCCCCACCCCCAGCGCATGGAGGGCGTTGCCCAGGCGGTTCGAGGCCAGCATCAGCTCGCGGAAGCTCCACCGCCGCACCTGGCCGTCATCCTCGACACAGATCAGCGCAGTGCGGTGGCCGTCGGCGCCGCCGGTGGCGTGCCGGTCGCAGACGTCGATGCCGATATTGTAGCGCCCGGGGATGCGCCAGCGGAAATTGCGGCAGGCTTCCTCGTAGCTGCGGGCCGGGTGGAGCAAGGCGGGCCTCCTGGGCTAGAATGGTGCCACGACTATAAACGGAGACCCCCATGTTCCAGATCGATCTGCTGTCCGGCAAGCGCATCCTGGTGACCGGCGGCGGCACCGGGCTAGGCAAAAGCATGGGCCGGCGCTTCCTGGAACTGGGCGCCGAGCTGGTGATCTGCGGCCGCCGCAAGGAGGTGCTGGAGGACACGGCCTGGGAATTCGCCGAACAGGTCGGCGGCAAGGTCTCGACCCACCAATGCGACATCCGCGACGCCGCCCAGGTCGAGGCGATGCTGGAGGCGATCTGGGCCGAGGGGCCGCTCGACGGCCTGGTCAACAACGCCGCCGGCAATTTCATCGCCCGCAGCGAGGACCTGTCGCCGCGGGCCATGGACGCCATCCTCGGCATCGTCCTGCACGGCACCGGCTATGTCACCATGGGCTGCGGCAAGCGCTGGCTGGCCGAGAAGCGCAAGGCCAGCGTGCTGTCGGTGGTCACCAGCTATGCCTGGACCGGCTCGGCCTATGTGGTGCCCAGCGCCATGGCCAAGGCCGGGGTGCTGGCCATGACCCGCAGCCTGGCGGTCGAGTGGGGCGGGCGCGGCATCCGCCTCAACGCCGTCGCCCCCGGCCCGTTCCCCACCCCCGGCGCCTGGGAACGCTTGGTGCCGCGTCCGGAACTGGCGAAGCAGCTCGAGACCAAGAACCCGTTGGGCCGGCCGGGCGAGCACAAGGAGCTGACCAATCTCGCGGCGTTCCTGATGTCGGACGGCGCCGGCTACATCAATGGCGAAGTCGTCACCATCGACGGCGGCGAATGGCTGCAGGGCGCCGGCCAATTCAACTTCCTGTCCGCCCTGAGCGACCAGGACTGGGAAGAGATCAGACCGAAGAAAGGCTGATGGTGAATAAAAACCTGAAGTTGTTTGCCACAATCACTGCTTTGTGAGCTAGCCGGCCAGTCACGGCAGGCGGAATTCTTGCGGGGCACGACTTTCCGCTATATTAACGTGATGTGATGGCGTCGACGGGGCGCCGCAAAACCGCGGCAGGCGGCACCGGCACGAAAGGGGAAAGCAGCGGTGGAATTCGACGGCAGCGACCTCAAGGTGCTGGTCATTGAAGACAACCAGCATTTCCGAATGCTGATCCGCACCGTCTTGCAGACCTTGGGCATCCGGCAGGTTCACGAGGCGGTCGACGGCGCCAACGCGCTGGACATCCTGAAGACCTACCCGGCCGATCTGGTCATCGCCGACTGGAAGATGGAGCCGATGGACGGCATCGTCTTCGCCCACCGCCTGCGCCGCGGCCCCGACAGCCCCAACCCCTATCTGCCGATCATCATGGTCACCGGCTATTCCGAAGCGCGCCTGGTGCACGAGGCCCGCGATGCCGGCATCAACGAGTTCCTGGCAAAGCCGATCTCGGCCAAGAGCCTGATCTCGCGCGTGGTCGCCGTGATGAGCAAACCGCGCCCGTTCGTCCGCACCGGCGGCTATTTCGGCCCCGACCGCCGCCGCCGTCAGGTTCCCTGGAACGGTGAAGAGCGCCGCCGCACCGGCGCCCCGACCCAGCCCCAACCGCCCCGCAAGTAGCCGGGCGCGAAATGCTTTCCGCATTAACCATTTAGCGGTATAACCTGTCCTAAGACGAGCGTGAGAACTCGGGCGATCGCTCGGCGCCGGATGCGCCAGAGACGGGTGGAGGAATGACCGGCTACAATCTCGAACGGCTGAATTTCCTGGTCGTCGACGACAACAAGCACATGCGGGCGCTGGTCAAGACGATCTTGCACGCCCTTGGCGCCAAGAGCGTGCTGGAAGCCGCCGACGGTGCCGACGCGTTCAAGGAGCTTCGCCACTTCCCCGCCGACATCATCATCTGCGACTGGAACATGTCGCCGCTGGACGGTCTCGACTTCGTGCGGCTGGTGCGCACCGGCAAGGACAGCCCCAACCCGTTCGCCGCCATCATCATGCTGACCGGGCACACCGAAATGCATCGGGTGATCGAAGCGCGCGATGCCGGCGTCCACGAATTCCTCGCCAAGCCCATTTCGGCCAAGGGCCTGTATTCGCGCGTGCGCTCGATCATCGAGCGGCCGCGCGCCTTCGTGCGCACGCCGACTTATTTCGGCCCCGACCGGCGCCGCCGACAGATGGACTACAAGGGCAAAGAGCGCCGCAAGAATGGCGG
>DASPMK010000286.1:0-3878 GCA_035627075.1 Azospirillaceae bacterium | reverse complement strand
GAGGAACTTGTGCAGGACGTGATGCTGATGGTGTGGCGGCGGGCGGAAACCTTTGATCCGGCGATGGCGGGTGCCAGCACCTGGATCTTCACCATCGCCCGCAACAAGCGCGTCGACCGCCTGCGCCGCGAGCATCATCCGGAACTCGACCCCAACGACCCGGCCCTGGTGCCCGAGCCGGAATTGCCGGCCGACCAGTCCATGGAATCGGTCGAGACGACCTACCGGCTCAAGGCCGCCATCGACAGTCTGCCGCCCGAGCAGGCGCAGCTTCTGCGGCTGGCCTATTTCGAGGACAAACCGCACAGCGCCATCTCGGCCGAGGAGGGCATCCCGCTGGGTACCGTCAAGTCGCGCCTGAGGCTGGCGTTGGAGCGCCTGCGCAAGACGTTGAGGGATGACGTCTGATGCCGACCCATCATCCCACCCTTGACCTGCTGATGGATTATGCGACCGGCGCCTTGGGCGAGGCCGGCGCGCTGATCATCGCCACCCATCTGGCGCTGTGTCCCAACTGCCGCCGTCAGGTCCGCGAGTATGAGATGCTGGGCGGCCTGTTCCTGGATCAGGAGGACCTCACTCCCTTGGCCGACGAATGCCTCCAGGCGGTGATGGCCCGGTTGGACCAGGAAACCGGCCCGCCAGGACAAGCCTCCCACCCGGGCCGCGCCACCGGCCGCCCGGCCGCCGTGCTGCCGCAGCCGTTGCGCGGCTATCTCGGCGGCGATCCATCGGATCTCACCTGGAAGACCGTCGCCCGGGGCATGGAGACGGTGGGCATCGAGATTGGCGCCGGCACCGCGCGCGCCCGGCTGATGCGGCTTCGCCCCGGCACCGTGGTGCCGCGCCATACCCATGATGGAACGGAGCTCATGCTGGTGCTGGCCGGCGGCGTCGCCGACCGGGGGGTGGATTTCCGCCGCGGCGACCTGTCGATCAGCGACGCTTCCGTGGATCACAGCCCCGCCGCCGATCCGCGCGAAGGCTGCATCTGCCTGATGGTCACCGACGCGCCGCTGCGCCTGACCGGGACCATCGGCCGTCTCCTCAATCCGTTCGTGCGGCTTTGAGGGAGGAAAGGGCCGGACGCCCCTCGTCCGCCCTCACGCCGCGAAACGGCTGAGGTTGCGCTGACCGAGAAAAGTGCCCAGGCGCTTGTCGGTACCCTGGATGTGCTCGACCAGCCAGGTTTTCAGCAACGCCATCAGCTCCGGCCCCACCCCCGCCTCGCCGGCCTTGTAGCGTTTCAGCAAGTCCAAGGCCTTTTTGACGAAGGCCTCGTGCTGGGCCTTGTGCTGGGCGAACTCCGGATAGCCGTGCTCCTGCATCAGGCCTTCCTCGAAGTGGAAGTGGGTGCCGGTGTAGGCGAGGAGTTGGGTCAGTGCCGTGCCGATCACCTCGCCGCTCGCCCTGCCGCTCCCCAGTGCCGCGTGGAGGTTGTTGACGAGGCCGATCAGGATGAGGTGATCGTTGTCAATGTCCTCATGGCTGGTGGACAAGGCGTCATTCCAACTCATGAACCGGGTGCTTTCCGACGTGCCATAAAGGTCGGCCAGATTGGTCGAGCTGATGGCGCGGACGTTGATAAGAAAGGTATCGACCATCTCGCGCAGATTCTCGGCGTCGTGCGTCAGCTCCTTGGCGGCGGTCAACACCTCGCTGGCGGCGCGGCCGGTATCGTCGGCTCCGGCAGTGACCCCGCCGATGTTGTGCGACACCTGCATGGTGCCATCGGCCGCCTCGTGCGCCGAACGGGCGATCTCGCCGGTAGCGGCACCCTGTTCCTGTACCGCCGCGGCGATGGCGGTGCCGATCTCGTTGATCTGGGCGATGATCCCGGTGATGCCCTGGATGGCATCCACAGCGTTGGTGGTGGCCGACTGCACCGCCTGGATCTGGGTGGTGATGTCGTCGGTGGCCTGGGCGGTCTGGCTGGCGAGATTCTTCACTTCCCCCGCCACCACGGCGAATCCCTTGCCGGCCTCGCCCGCCCGCGCCGCCTCGATCGTCGCGTTGAGCGCCAGCAGATTGGTCTGGCCGGCGATCTGGGTGATGAGGCCGACCACCTCGCCGATGCGCTGGGTGGTGGTGGTAAGCCCCACCACCAATTGGTTGGCCTGGCGCGACGCCTCGACCGCATCGGCTGAAATCTCGGTGGAGCGGGTGACCTGGAAGTTGATCTCCGATACCGAACCGGATAGTTCCTCGGCAGCGGTGGCCACCGTCTGGACGTTGGCCGAGGCCTGCTCGGACGCCGCCGCCACGGTGGTGGCCTGGAGCGCCGTCTGGGAAGCGACGGAGGACATGGCGCCGGCGGTCCTCTCCAGAAGCCGGGCGGCGTCGGCGAGGTGCGACACCGTATTGGTCACCGTTTCATCGAAGCGCCGCGCCAGACGCTCCAGCGCCATGGTGCGCTGCTCGCGCACGCGATGCTCCATCTGCTGGCGTTCCCAGCTGTCCTTCAGCTCGATCTGGGCGCCCTTGAACACCTCCAGCGCGCGGGCCATAAGGCCCATTTCGTCGCGATGGTCGGTGGAGGGGACCTCCAGGTCGGTATCGCCGTCGGCCAAGCGCCGCATGACGCCCGTCAACTCCAGGATCGGCCGGATCACCGACCGGCTGACCACAAGCGCGATAGCCCCCCCGATCAGCGTCAACAACAGGCACAGCCCCCCCAGCCGGAAGGCCGCGGCGAAGAACGCCCGCTGGACATCATCGACATAAATGCCGGAGCCGACGATCCAGCCCCAGGGTTCGAACCCCTTGACATAGGAAACCTTCGGCACCGGCGTGTCATGACCGGGCTTGGGCCAGTGATAGTCAACGAATCCTTCACCCTGTCGCTTGACGGTACTGACGAACTCCATGAACAGGCGCTTGCCCTCGGGGTCGGCGAAGCTCGACAGGTCCTTGCCCTCCAGCTCGCGCTTGAAGGGGTGCATCACCATCATCGGCTTCAGGTCGTTGACCCAGAAATACTCCTCACGGTCGTAGCGCAGGTCCCGCAGCACCGCCAGCGCCGCATCCTGAGCCATCTCCGTGGTCATCGCCCCGGAGCGGACACGAGACTCATAATGCGCAAGGAGGCCGTAAGCGGTTTCCACCAGATTGCGGGTCTTGGCCTGACGGTCGGCCAACATTTCGGAACGCAGGTCGGCGATACTCAAGCCCAGGATGACCAGCAGCCCAATGATATTGAGCAGCATGATCATGAGCACCTTGTACTTGATCCCGACATTTTTGAGCATAACGGAACATTCTCGCGGCCATGGTGCGGATGATCGCACTGTAGGGACGAGTCTCGTGGAGCGTCAACGCGACATAATGCCAATTTTAGAAGGATTCAGTCATTTAATAATAATTTCAGCCCCACCAAACACTCAGTCAATAGATAGTTAGATTAGAAATCACTAGGGCGAATGCCGCGCACCCTATCGGGTTTGCTGACATTCGCCCTGGCTTGAACATAGACGTTTCGGAAATGCCGGACCCGGTAGCTGGCGGATGATGAGAAGACCATCCGCCAGCCCCATGTCACGCGGCGATGACCTTGAGATCGGCCTCGGCGGTGCCGATCGGCATGACGTTGAACGTCTCCACCAGCACCTTCAGCACCGGCGGCGTCACGAAGGCCGGCAGGTTGGGACCCAGCCGGATGTTCTTGACGCCCAGGAACAGCAGCGCCTGGAGCACGCACACCGCCTTTTGCTCGAACCAGGAGATCACCAGCGACAGCGGCAGGTCATTGACCCCGCAATTGAAGGCGCTTGCAAGGGCACCCGCGACCTTGATGGCCGAGAAGGCGTCATTGCACTGCCCCATGTCCAGCAGACGCGGCAGAGGCCCGAGCGAGCCGAGGTCGGAGTCCAAGAGGCGGA
>DASPMK010000285.1:0-14172 GCA_035627075.1 Azospirillaceae bacterium | reverse complement strand
CCCGCCACCACCGGCGTAAAACCGTTTATCCGCCGGAATGTCGCGGATCGAGTCGCCGAAAATCGCGCCGAGCGACAGCCGTCCCGCCGCCACGTATTTCCCGTCGCCGGCGATGTCGTAATAGGCGGAGTTGGTGACGCGGCTGGGCAGGAAGGCGTTGCCGCGATCGCCAGCTTGAAAATACGGCGTGCCCTCCACCGCCACACGATAGCCGCGGGCGGGATTCAGCAGGTCGTCGGTGGCGTCATGGACCGCCGCCAGGGGGAAACCCAGCAGCGTGCTGTCGGTGACGCGGCCGTTCTCACGCACCCGCTCCTGCTCCAGGCTGACGCCGTAGCTGACCGTGAAGCCCTCCGCCAGCACCCGTTCCAGCCGCGCCACGGCGGCAACGGCGTCGCGCTCATAGGCCGGCGGCGCCTCGGTCACCGCCAGCGCCGACAGGATCAGCGTCTGGTCCGTCAACAGGAAGTCGGGCTTGCGAAAGTCGGCCGACAACTGAAGATCGGTGCGCTCCAGCGGATCGGTCTCGCCGACGCGTCGGATCTCGGCGGCGATGGTCAGTTGCTCGGCCCCGCCAAACAGGTTGCGGTGCCCCCAATAGGCGGTGGCGCCGAAGCCTTCCTGGGTGGAAACGTTGACCCCGGCGCCGATGAAACGCCGTTTGCGTTCGGTGGTGGCGATGATGACCGGCGCCCGCACCTCCTGTGCTTCCAGCATCTCCGGCGTCGGCTCGGCCAGTTGCACGCGCACGGATTCGAAGACGCCCAGTTGCGAGATGCGGGTGCGCGCCTCGTCCAGCAGGCTGGGAGCGAAGACCTCCCCCGGCTTCCAGGGCAGGCGCCCGCGCACCACGCCCGCGTCCACCCTCTCCAGCCCGTCCAGGCGCGTGCCGTCGAGCCGCACCAGCGGGCCGGGCTGGACCGTGTAGGTGACCTCCATGGCGCGCTGGTCATGGTCCACCACCACGCGGCGGTCGCTGACGCGGGCAAAGGCGTAGCCGCGCTGGGCCAGCCGCGCGGCAATGCGGTCCTGAGCGGCCACCACCGCCGGGGCGCGCGCCCGCTGGCCCGGCTCCAGCCCGATCTCGGCCGGCGGAATCGGCTCGCCGACCAGCGGCTGGCCTTCCGGCGTTTGCAGGGTAACGGCGGCGAAGCGGTAGGCCGGGCCGGGCTCCACCGTGACGATGACGCCGACCGGGGTGGCATCGGCGTCGATGGCGATGGTGACGGAGCCATCATAGAAGCCGGCCGAGCGCAGAGCGGTTTCCAGCCGCTCGCGGTCGGCCTCGGCCCGGCGCTCCAGGCCGATCAGCGAGGGCGGCGGCTCTTGCGACAGGCGGAACAAGGTGGAGGCGGACTGCAACAGGCTGCGCAGTTCCTCATCGTCGATCCCGGTCAGATCGACGCGATAGGGCGTTTCCTGCGCCACCACGACGGGGGCGCCCGCCAGCAGCGGCGCCATCACCGCCCAGGGAACAAGTCCGCGAAACAGGCCGGGCACCGGACCACCGCTCCTTGCAACTTGCCGGGATTGAAATGAGGCAAGACTCTAGCACAGGGATTTCCGGGCAGGGAATCCCGCGCGCGCCGGATGACATTTTCCTATGCCATAGGGGTACCGCCCCTTGAACCTTCGGCCGGGCTCACTATACTGCACCGCAACACATGCCCCGATTCCGCGGGGCCTTTTTATTTGGCAGGAAGAACAGGCCCTCATGGATCTCCGCAACGTCGCCATCATCGCCCACGTCGACCACGGCAAAACCACGCTGGTGGACGTGCTGCTGCGCCAGTCCGGCGCGTTCCGAGAGAACCAGCAGGTCGCCGAGCGGGCCATGGACAGCAATGACCTGGAGCGTGAGCGTGGCATTACCATCCTGGCGAAGTGCACCTCGGTCCTGTGGAACGATCTGCGCATCAACATCGTCGACACGCCGGGCCACGCCGATTTCGGCGGCGAGGTCGAGCGTATCTTGAACATGGTGGACGGCGTGGTGCTGCTGGTGGACGCCGCCGAGGGGCCGCTGCCGCAGACCAAGTTCGTGCTGGGCAAGGCGCTGAAGCTGGGCCTGCGCCCCATCGTGCTGATCAACAAGGTGGACCGCCCCGACGCCCGCGCGCACGAAGTCCACGACGAGGTGTTCGACCTGTTCGCCTCGCTGGACGCCAGCGAAGACCAGCTTGATTTCCCCACCCTGTTCGCCTCGGGCCGCCAGGGCTGGGCGACCAAGGAACTGGACGGCGAGCGCGGCGACATGACCCCGCTGTTCGAGCTGATCCGCGACCATGTGCCGCCGCCGCGCCACGTCGATCCGGAGGCGCCGTTCAGCGTGCTGGCGACGACGCTAGAGGCCAACCCGTACCTGGGCCGCCTGCTCACGGGGCGCATCCAGTCCGGCAAGGCGCGCGCCAACATGGCGATCAAGGCGTTGACCCACGACGGCAAGCTGATCGAGCAGGGCCGCATCTCCAAGATCCTGGCCTTCCGCGGCCTGGAGCGCGTGCCGGTGGAAGAGGCCGAGGCGGGCGACATCATCGCCATCGCCGGCCTGACCACCACCACCGTGGCCGACACCATCTGCGCGCCGGAAGTGACCGAGCCGCTGCCGGCCCACCCGATCGACCCGCCGACGCTGGCGATGACCTTCACCGTCAACGATTCGCCGCTGGCGGGCCGTGAGGGCGACAAGGTGACCAGCCGCGTCATCCGCGACCGCCTGATGCGCGAGGCCGAGGGCAACGTCGCCATCCGCATCTCCGAGAGCGACGACAAGGATGCGTTCGAGGTCGCCGGCCGCGGCGAGCTTCAGTTGGGCATCCTGATCGAGAACATGCGCCGCGAGGGCTTCGAGCTGTCGATCTCCCGCCCGCGCGTGGTGATGCAGATCGATCCCGAAACCAAGCAGAAGCTGGAGCCGGTCGAAGAGGTGGTGATCGATGTGGACGAGGAGTTCTCGGGCACCGTCGTCAACAAGCTCAACGAGCGCAAGGGCGAGATGGTCGAGATGCGCCCGTCGGGCGGCGGCAAGCTGCGTCTGGTGTTCTACGTGCCGTCGCGCGGCCTGATCGGCTACCAGTCGGAGTTCCTGACCGACACGCGCGGCACCGGCGTGATGAACCGCCTGTTCCACGACTATGTGCCGTTCAAGGGCACCATCCAGGGCCGGCGCAACGGCATGCTGATCTCTAACGGCGACGGCGAGGCCGTGGCCTACGCCTTGTGGAACCTGGAGGATCGTGGCCCGATGATGATCGAGCCTGGCGCCAAGGTCTACCAGGGCATGATCGTCGGCGAGCACACCCGCGGCAACGACCTGGAAGTCAACGTGCTGAAGGGCAAGCAGCTCACCAACATCCGCGCCGCCGGCAAGGACGAGGCCGTGCGCCTGACCACGCCGATCCAGATGTCGCTGGAAAAGGCCATCTCCTACATCGAGGACGACGAACTGGTGGAGGTGACGCCGAAGTCGATCCGCCTGCGCAAGCGCTGGCTCGACCCCAACGAGCGCAAGAAGCGTCTGAGGACGGGCGAAGCGGGCTGACAGCCCTTCGCGCGGCTTTCGATACTCCTCCGGGCGGAACACGCCGCCCGGAGAACGCCTCCTCAGCCGCCGGCTATTTGCATCAGCCCCCAAAAAATCGCGAGCAGCGCCAGCGCCCCCGCGACATAGAACAGCACAAGCCGGCCCACGCGGACCGGCCGTCCGCCCCGCCGTTGCGGCGGACGCCGGGGCGGCCCGCCGCCACCGCCGCCGCCATCGGACTGGCGCCACAAAATCGTCGGCAAGGGGCTTCCTCCGTGATGCAGGCCACCTGAACGGCAGACCTTGCACACCGGCCGTGTCGGTCAATCCCGCCGGAGGGATAGGTGTTGCCGCTCACCCCAATGCGACATTCAGTCGCGCAACCGTCTCAGCCAATTCGTCGGCCCCGTACTCTTCATGGAAACCCGCCCCCCACACCGGCCCGGGCCATGCGGGATCACCGATCCGCCGGGCGATGACGTGAACATGAAGCTGCGGCACCACGTTGCCCAGCGCGCCGATGTTCAACTTGTCCGGCCCAAATATTTCTTCCATCGCAACCGATACTGTCGCCACCTCTTCCATCAGCAGCGTCCGGTCGGGCGCCGGAAGATGATGGATTTCCTTCGCCCCATCCCGCCGGGGCACCAGAATGACCCAAGGCCACAGGCGATTGCGCATGAGAAGAATCTCGCTCAAAGCCAGCGAGCGAACCGGCACTGTATCGGCAGCAAGGCGTTCGTGAAGGACGGCCATGTTTGTCACCCTGGTTTCTGAGGCGCGTCGGAATAAGAACAGAGGGGTCGTGTTCACTATGGCGGCCATTGCGAGGCAATGAAAGAAATTGTATATAAATATGGACTGATCGCTGATGGATCGTTCGCTGCGGCGCAACGTGCGAGTGGGTGGTGAAAAACGTCACTGAACGCTTGGAGCACACGCGGGGAACAGGTTTCGCGACCAGAACCCCCATGAATTCATAACGGCATCTGATGGGTCCCAAGGCCTGACACGGCGGCTCCCGCCCCGAAGAACCGGCCCCAGGTTGTGCTGAGCGCAAGTAACCGCGAGCGGCGTTGCCGTTCGCGGTCAGGAATATGTGCGGAAAGAAAGAAGCATCATGCGGAAGTCGGCGCTTGCGGTTTTGATCTTCGTCATTCTGGTCAACATCGGCCTGTGGGCCGCCGCGAACCGTCCGGTGAGCGAGCGCCCGTGGGCCGGCAACATCACCGGCCTCAGCTATTCCCCCTATCAAGTCGACCAGAACCCGATCGAGAGCCGCCATCCGTCGCCGGAAGACATCGCCGGCGACTTGAAGCTGATGGCAAACCACACCGGCAGCGTCCGCAGCTATTCGGCGCTCAACAACGCCGACCTGATCCCCTCGCTGGCCCGCAAGCACGGTCTGACCGTCACCGCCGGCGCGTGGATTCAGGGCAAGCCCGAGATCGACGAACCCGAAATCGCCAGCCTGATCAAGCTGGCCCGCAACAATCCCAATATCCGCCGCGTGCTGATCGGCAACGAGGCGATCCTGCGCACCGACGTTACCGTCGAAAAGGCGGCCGAGTACATCAAGCGCGTCAAACGTCAGGTCAACGTGCCGGTTTCCACCGCCGAGCCGTGGCACGTCTGGCTGGATCACCCCGAGTTGGTCGAAGCCGTCGACTTCATCGCCGTTCACCTGCTGCCCTACTGGGAAGGCGTGCCGGTGGACGAGGCCGTCAACTACGCCATGATCCGCTATGACGAGATCAAGCGGAAGTACCCCAACAAGCATATCCTGATTTCGGAAATCGGCTGGCCGTCGGACGGCCCGTGGCGGCGCGGTTCCGAGGCCTCCCAGGTCAATCAGGCCAAGTTCATCCGCAATTTCCTGAACATTGCCGCCCAGCGCCGCCTCGACTACTACATCATGGAGGCCTTCGACCAGCCGTGGAAGCGCGAGCTGGAAGGCACGGCCGGCGTGAGCTGGGGCCTGTGGGACGCCCATCGTCAGCCCAAGTTTCCCATGGCCGACGACGTCGTCGAACTGAGAAACTGGAAGGCGATGTGCGGCATCTCCATCGCCATCGCCTTCGTGCCGATGGCGTGGTTCATGCGTCGTCGCAACGACCTGAAGCCGGGCGGCCTCGCCTTTTACGGCGGGCTGATCCAGGCATCGGCGTCGCTGTTGGTGTGGACCGCCTCCCAGGCCATGGGCGAAGGCATGGCGCCCTCGACCGAGCTGGCGTGGTCGTTCCTGTTCATGTTCCAGATCGTACTGTTGGGCGTGATGCTGGTGGACGGTCTGGAATTGACCGAGGTGGTGTGGCAGGCCCGCTTCCATCGCCGCTTCGAGCCGGTGCGCGAGCCACCGGCCCCGGACGCGCCGATGGTTTCCATCCATGTGCCCTGCTACAACGAACCGCCGCACATGGTGATGCAGACGCTGAACGCGCTGGCCCAGCTCGATTGGCCCAACTTCGAAGTCCTGGTGATCGACAACAACACCAAGGACGAGGCAGTGTGGAAGCCGCTGGAGGCCTATTGCGAGCAGTTGGGCGCGCGGTTCCGCTTCTTCCACCTGCCGAACTGGCCGGGCTACAAGGCCGGCGCGCTGAACTTCGGCCTGACGGTGACCAACCCGGACGCCAAGGTGATCGCGGTCATCGACTCGGATTATCAGGTCACGCCGGACTGGCTGTCGGCCACCGTGCCGCATTTCCAGAACGAGAAGGTGAAGCTGGTCCAGTCGCCGCAGGATTACCGCGACTGGAAGGACAACCTGTTCCAGCGCATGTGCAACTGGGAATACGCCGGTTTCTTCCACATCGGCATGATCCAGCGCAACGAGCGCAACGCCATCATCCAGCACGGCACCATGACCATGATCCGGGCCGACGTGCTGGACCGGCTGAAGTGGGCGGAATGGTGCATCACCGAGGATGCCGAGCTGGGCCTGCGCATCTTCGAGGAAGGCTGGGAAGCCGTCTACATGCCCGACAGCTTCGGCAAGGGCTTGGTGCCGGACAGCTTTGCCGCCTACAAGACGCAGCGGTTCCGTTGGGCCTATGGCGCGGTGCAGATCATGAAGCACCACTGGCGCGAATTGCTGCCGAGTGCCAAGAAACTGACCACCGGCCAGAAGTTCCACTTCGTGTCGGGCTGGATGCCGTGGTTCGCCGATGCCGCCCATATGGTGTTTGCCACCGCCGGTATCCTGTGGTCGCTGGGCCTGCTGGCTTTCCCGAAATACTTCGAGTTTCCGCCGGTGGCCTTCATGCTGCCGACCGTGTCGGTGTTCGCCTTCAAGGTGGCGGCCAGCCTGTGGCTGTATGGCGAGCGGGTGAAGTGCTCGTTCTTCGACAAGATCGGCGCCGCAATCGCCGGCATGGCGCTGACCCATACCGTGGGCCGCGCCATCTGGCAGGGCCTGTTCACCTCCGGTCGGCCGTTCGTCCGCACGCCGAAGTGCGAGAACCAGCCGGCCGCCCTCCAGGGCATCCTGATGGCGCGCGAGGAAGTGGGCCTGATGCTGTCGCTGTGGGGCGCGGCGCTGGCCATCGTGGTGGTGTTCGGCCACGAGAACCGCGATGCCTTCATGTGGTCGGGCATGCTGGTGGTGCAGTCGATGCCCTACATCTCGGCGCTGATCACGTCGATGATCAACGTCTTCCCCGAATTCCACTTCGGCGGCCGCAAGCCGACGACCGGCGTGGAAGTGGCGGGGACCGCTGACTGAGCGGCACAAGAGAGGTTTTGCAAACGAGAGGGCGGGAGCGATCCCGCCCTTTTCTTTTTTTTGGGCAACGCCAAGCGCTTTCGTCCTGTTAGCGGCGGCAGGCTTGCGTAGAACGTCCCATGACCCAACTGACCACCCATGAACAGTATCTGCTGGAACTGACCAACCGTGCCCGTCTTGACCCGCTGTCTGAAGCAAGCCGGCTTGGCATCGACCTGAACCAGGGCATCACCGGCACGCCTATCACCACCGACGCCAAGCCGCCGCTGGCGCCCAATCCGTTGCTGAACGACGCCGCGCGGGCGCACAGCCAATGGATGATCGACACCGATACCTTTTCCCATATCGGCATCGACGGCACGAATGCCGGCATGCGCATGGCGGCGGCAGGCTACCAATTTGCCGGGAACGGATTGTGGGGCGAGAACCTCGCGGCCTGGGCCTCCACCGGGACGTTGGATCTGGCCCGCGCCGTCGCCACCGAACACGACGGCCTGTTCCGCAGCCCCGGCCACCGCCTGAACACGCTGGATGAAAGCTTCCGGGAGATCGGCGTCGGCATCGTCACCGGCCCTTATCGGGACGCCACCGGCGTCATGGCGACCGAGGTATTTGCCCGCGGCAGCGCCGCCAGCTTCCTGACCGGAGTAGCCTTTACCGACGCCGACGGCAATGGCTTCTACACCCCCGGCGAGGGGCGGAACGGCATCCGCGTCGTGCTCGACGGCGGCGGCCCTCAAGCCGACACGCGGCCGGCGGGCGGCTGGGTGCTGGCTCCCTCACCCGGCTCCCATACCGTAACCTTTTCCGACGGCGGCCTGCCCGCTCGGGTCGGGGTCGTCCTGACTGTTCCGCCGGAGCCAATCAGCATCAAGCTCGACCTGATCGGCATCGGCACCGTTCATGCCTCGACGTCGGCCGCCCTCGGAGTCAACGCCCGCAACCTCACCTTGCTCGGCACCGCCGACCTGAACGGGACCGGCAACAGCCTGGACAACACGGTGTCGGGCAACCGGGGCGACAACAGGCTGACCGGCGGCGGCGGGTCCGATCGCCTGACCGGCGGCGAGGGAGCCGACCGCTTCATCGTGCGCTCTCTGGCCGAAGCCGGCGATCTCATCCTCGATTTCAGCGCGGGCACCGGCGATAGCCTGGACCTGCGACCGCTTTTCGACACTCTGGGCTATCAAGGCGACGACCCCTTGGCGGACGGCCATCTCCACCTTACCCAACAAGGGGCGGACGTGCTGATTCAGGTCGACACCAACGGCGATGGCGATGCCTTCACCGAGGTAGCCACGCTCGCCAACACCGCCGTGTCGATCCTCGATCCCGACGCTGTGCTCGCGTGACCCGGGGAACCTTGCCCCGGTTTGCGGGTTGTATGTCGTGGAAAAGGATATCCGCAGCGCGGAGCAAACCAGAACACGGCGAGGGGAGGCGGCATGGTCGAGGCCTTGTACAGCCGCGACGGAGATTTAGGAGCAGAGATAGGGCGCGAGGCTTTGGCCGGTCGCTTCCAGGCGGTGCGTAGCCTGACCACCGGACTGGTGGCGAGCCTGAGCCCCGAGGACCAATTGATCCAGTCCATGCCGGAAGCCAATCCGGCCAAATGGCATCTGGCCCATACCACATGGTTTTTCGAAGCCTACGTGCTGGCGCGGTTGCAGCCGGGTTACGTGCCGTTCGACGACCGCTTCGCCGAGGTGTTCAGCGCCACTGCCGATTCCTCCGGCCCACACCTGCCGCACGACCGCCGGGGCCTGCTATCCCGCCCCGACGCGGCCGAGGTGGCGCGCTACCGCGACCAGATCAACGCCCAGGTGATGCACCTGATCCATCAGGTGCCCGAACGGAACTGGGCGATGGCCGCCCGGCTCATCCAGTTGTGCCTCACCCACGAGCGGCAGCATCAGGAACAGATCCTCACCGACATCAAACACGCCTTCTGGTCCAGCCCGCTCGCCCCCGCCTACCGCGCCAACGGGCATCCCGCGCCCGCCGCCACCTGCGGCCCCAGCCGCTGGTTCGGGCATCCCGGCGGCCCGGTGGAGATCGGCGTGGAACGGCCGAACGGGGCCGGCAGCATCTTCGACACCGATACCCCCCGGCATTCGGTGCATCTCGCCCCGTTCCGGCTGGCCGGCAGGCCGCTCACCTGCGGCGAGTATCTGGCCTTCGTGGAGGGCGGCGGTTACGCCAACGCCGACCTGTGGCTGGCAGACGGTTGGGAGATCGCCCAGGCCCAGGGCTGGCGCGCGCCCTTGTATTGGGAGCGACGCAACGGCCAATGGTGGATTTTCACACTGCATGGCCGGCGGCCGCTGGACCCGGCGGAGCCCGTGTGCCACGTCAGCTTTTACGAGGCCGATGCGTTCGCCCGCTGGGCCAACCGGCGTCTGCCTACCGAGGTCGAATGGGAAGCCATGGCCGCCGGATGCCCGGTGACCGGCAACCTGCTGGATGGCGGCCACCTGCACCCGGCCACGTCATGCTGCGTCTCCGATGGCCCCTGGCAGATGTTCGGCGACGTATGGGAATGGACCGCCAGCCCCTTCGCCCCCTATCCCGGCTACCGGGCCAAGGGCTCCGCCTTTCCCGAAGGGCCGGCGCGGTTCATGGTCAACCGCATGGTGATTCGGGGCGGTTCGTGCTGCACCCCTTCCGACTACATCGCTCCCAGTACCCGCCATTGCCTGCAGCCGGCGGCGCGCTGGCAGTTCACCGGCATTCGATTGGCCGAGGATGCCTGAAGATCAGGGGGCGGCACCGGCAACGCCGTTGACGATGCGTGTGCCGGTGATGTCGCGGCGATCCTTGACGACGCTGAGCGGCACGCCGTCGCGCGCCACCTCGATGATGGTGCGGCCGTTCAGCAGATTCTGGCAGTCGGAGTCCTGGTTGAAGATGATGAAGAAGTCCGCCTTCATGATTTCATCGGGAAGGTCGTTGACGAACTTCAGGTGCGACGGCATGAAATAGCTGGCCGACAGGCCGTTGGCGCACACCGTCACCCGATAGGCATGGCGCGGCAGCGGACCGCCGTTTTCCATCTCGGTGTAGCGGCCCAGCGCCAGCACCGCTTCACGGATGGAGTTGCTCCAGTAGTCCAGTTCGAACCGGCCGGCGGCACCCGGCAGCCCCCCGACCAATCGGTTGTAGTAGACGTATTCGTTGGGATGCAGCCGCACCATGGTCCAGCCATGGACCACCGCCGCGACCGTCAGGGCGAGGCAGAAGCCTTGCCCCAGGCGCGCGTGCCGGGTTTCGGCGATCTGCCAGACGCGGTCGAAGGCCAGACCGGCCAGCACCATCATCGCCGGCACCACGAACATGAAGTGGCGAATGCCGTTGTAGACGGTCGGCCGCATCAGAATGAACATTACCACCGGCAGCGCCGCCGCCAGCACCACCGGCAGCAAACGCCGGGTGCCGTCGGCGGCATCGATAAACCCAAAACGCCCGGCCGCCGGCGCCTGTCGTGCCAGAGTCCAGACCCACCATCCGGCCAGCACCACCGCCAGCACCAGCCCCACCAGCGCCGTTTCCGGCAGCTTGATGCCGAGATAGACCGGCAGGTAGGAGGCTGGCGGCTGGTCGGAAAAGACGAGGTTGCCTTCGAACAGGGTTTCCAGCCGGAAAGGGAACTTACGAAAAGTGCTGAGCGCCTCCAGTGGATTGAGCGGCGACATCACCCCCCACGGCCAGAAGACTCCCATCACCGCATAAGCCACCGGCACGGCCGGCAACAGCGACGTTACGCTGGCGCCAGCCGCGCGCAACGCCCGCTGCGTCCCCTCCTCGCGCCAGACCAGGACGAGACCGGCGGCAATCGTCGCCGCCAGGTACATCCCTATGAAGATGCCGCCGATGCGGATGGCGAGCGTCAGGCCGATGACCACCCCCAGCTTCACCACCGTGCCGAAACCCGGTTTCGGCAATTGCAAGCCCACGCGGGTAACATAATAGACCGCCCAGACCATGCCGGCGGCGAACGGCACGTCCTTGGTGTTGTTGAACATCGCCCCATAGTAGGAGGCGGTCAGCGCCAGGAGAGCGGCGGCGAGAAAGCCGGCGCGAGGCCCGCCCAGAAGCCGCGCCAGCCGCCATGTGCCGGCGATCCCGGCAATGCCGAACAGCGCGCACAGAAGATGCCGCGTCTCGTAGACGCCAAAGGGCAACACCCGCTGCAACCCAACCGCCAGAAGGTCAAACAGACCGCCGTAGAGGTACAGGTTGGAATAGGTGAAGGCCGTCTGGTCGGTAAAGCCCGAGGCGTAGAAGTTCCAGAGGTACTGGCCATAGTTCTGCTGAACCAGTTCGTCAGTGGTGATGCCGTAATCCTGGAAAGTGAGCGCCGCCAGGACGGCCAGGCCGAACAGAAGAAGCCGCGTGAGATCGTCCCACGGGTCGCAAGCCAACCGGGCGGCGCGCATCGCCAAGCCTCCGGCCTGGGGCAACCCGCCCGACAGCGCGATATGGGAATACGGTGTCTGGTGGTTCATGCCCGCCGCCCTCGCGCCGTCAGGTATCGTTGCCCGGCTGGGAAGGGCGCATCACCGCCTCCCCTCTGCCTCCGCCGGTCCCGCATGGCGGCTCGACCCCGGGGGCCTTCCCGCCGAACCCGTGGGCGGAGCGCACCACGAACAACGGCCGCCCCTTCACCTCGTTGAAGACCCGCCCCAGGTAGTCGCCGATGATCCCCAGCGTCAGCAACTGCATGCCGCCGAGAAACAGGACGGTGACGATGATCGATTCGTAGCCGGGTACGTCGATGCCGTACACCAGAGTGCGCATCAGACGCACCACGATATAGAGGAAGGCCAGTCCGGAGATCACGCCGCCCACCAGACTCCACACCCGCAAGGGAAAGGTGGAGAAGGCGGTCAGGCCATCCAGCGACAGGCGCAGGAGCTTGAGGAAGCCCCATTTGGTATCGCCCGCCGTGCGTTCGCCCTGGACGAAGGTGATACTGGTCTGACGGAACCCCACCCAGGCGAAAATGCCTTTCATGAAGCGGGTGCGTTCGGGCATGCCGTTGATGACGTCCACCACCCGCCGGTCCATCAGGCGGAAATCCCCCACCTCACGCGGCAGGTTGATTTCCGACATATGGTCGAACAGCCAGTAGAACAGCCGCGCCGACAGCCGTTGCGAGGCGTCCTGGCCGGTGCGGGCGTCGCGAACAGCCAGCACCACCTCGTACCCCTCGCGCCACTTGGCGATCATCTCGGGCAGGGCTTCGGGCGGATGCTGCAGATCGGCGTCCATCGGCACCACGGCGTCGCCCTGGGCGTAGGCCAGCCCGGCGGTGAGCGCCAGTTCCTTGCCGAAGTTGCGCGACAGGTCGATGACCTTGACGCGCGGCTCGCGGGTATGGAGCGCAACCAGCCGGTCGACGGTGTCGTCCCGGCTGCCGTCGTTGACGCAGACCACCTCCCATCCCACATCAAGCCCTTCCAACACCGGGACGAGCCGGCCGAACAGGAGATCGATGTTGGGGCCTTCATTGTAGAAGGGGATCACCACCGACACGGTGGGGCGCACCCGGCGCCCTTCGGGACGGGTGGCAGTGCCGGTCGCGGCGGGATCACCCGCAAAGGGCTGATCGTGAAGGGACATGAACGGCGGCGGACTGTTGGTTTCCAGACGACAGAACGCGCGGGTCGCCCCCGATCGTTCGGCAGCATAATGGTTCACCTGTGAATAGCATGACGATCCGCCTTGGGCAAAACGCGCTTTACGCCGACAATGCATTGTTTTCATCGCTCGCCAAGGGCTGGGCCTGAGATAGCCCGATCGATGGCGCGAACGTCGCCTTGAGCCGTTTTATTCCGAAGTTTTCACAGCGGCATCATGCCGCACCCTTTGCGCCGCGTGACGAAGGGGAATGCATGATGTATGGAAAGCGCCCTCTTTGGCCTTCACCGCTTCCATATCCATGATCCTGACACCGATTCCCGCCGACGACACCGCAGGCGCGCTGGAACGCTTCGCCGCCAAGCTCGCCCATCATTCTCTGGCGCTCAAGGTGCTGCGCCGCATCGCGGCATCCTGGCCGGTCACCGGCGAAGTGGACACGCCCGAGCAGCGATCCCAAGGCGTGCGGCTGGCCCACGCTTTCGGCATCGGCACCCTGGACGAGGAACCGATGCGGGCTTTCATGTGGGACGGCAAGGTAATCCGCACCCGCATCGAGGCCTCGGTGATCGTGCATGAGGTCGCGCACTGGCTGTGCTGCCCGCCGGAACGACGCGCCGCGCTGGACTTCGGGCTGGGCGCCGGGCCGGAAACCGGCCGGATGGCCGAGGCCGAGGCGGCGCTCAGCACCGACGAGAATACCCGCCAGGAGGAGGAATGCCTGACCTCCTTGCTTGGAATTCTGTGGGAGGCCGAGTTGGGACACCCGGCGATTTTGGCGTTCCTGGAACAGAATTGGCTGGAGTCGATCGACCGCCCCAGCGCCATCGGCTATTTCACCAGAATGGTCGATCGGTTGCTGGCCGACGGCCTGATCGATACCGATGGCCGCCCGGTGGGGCCGGACATAAAGCTCAAAGCCTCGCAGGAGAGGTAATCGACAGGGACGGACGGGGATGAACACGGATAAACAGAACTGGTTCAACCGCGTTTTGGCTTCGCGCCCACAGGGGGCGCGAGGCCGCGGTCGCGGCACTATTCCAAGTTCAGAAAGGAGAACTTTCTGAACTTGGTATCATTCATGTCCATCCCTGCCCTGGTCTTTCACACCACCCGGTTGGCCGCCGAAACCACGGCCTTGAGTGAGGCGGTCACGATATCCTCGTGCATGCCGACACCGAATATCGTGCAGCCGTCCGGCGTATGCGCTTCGACGAAGGCGACGGCCGCCGCGTCGGCGCCCGACCGCACCGCGTGCTCGTGGTAGTCCACCACCTTCAGGTCT
>DASPMK010000284.1:0-7295 GCA_035627075.1 Azospirillaceae bacterium | reverse complement strand
AAATGCGCCAGCGCCGCCGCCGGTTTATCGAGGAAGCGCAAGGCCAGCCACCCCGCCAGGAACTCGGCGTCGGCCAGCCCCTTGCCGTCGGGCAGGCCATGGTTCTTGGCGAGCCGGTATGCCTGGGCGTAATCGGCCTTTTCGATGGCGCGGCGGACCAGGATGTTGCGTTCGTTCCACCACAGTTCCGGCCGATCCAGCTTTTTGGGCTGCCGGTCGAGGATTTCAAGGGCGGCGTCATCCTGGTCGGCCCGGCGGCGCCAGCGCAGCCGCTCGTACACCAGCCCCGGATTGTCGCGCAGGTCGGACGGCACGCGGGCGAGCAGGGCTTCAGCGTTGCGCGCCTCTTCGGCCAGCGCCATCCGGGCCTCGGCCAGCGCCTTCCAATCGTCGCCCACCAGGGGGAACAGGCGTCGGGCTGCCGCATCCTGCCCGTCCCACAACAGGCGTTCGAGACGGCCGACATGATCGTCGCGGGTCAGCAGGCTGGCAAAGCGGACGCGGAAATCCTGCTCCTCGATCGGGCCGAACGACCCCTCCACCCACCGCTCGCGGACGAGCTGGTGCGCCTTGGCATCCTGGTCGCCGGTCATCAGCGCGTCGACATGGCGGAAGAAGGCCGGCAGGGTCAGCGGTGAGCGGTCCTTGAACCACACGCGGACCTGATCATCGGGCATATCGTCGGGCATGGCGCTTTCGGCCTGGCGGCGCAACGTCAGCTGGTCCGGCCAGTCGGGGTTTTCGCGGATGAAGCGGGAAAGAGTGTCGAACGAGGCGCCGCTGCCCACCCGTTTCAGGTCCAGCCATTGCAACACCTTGCCCGGCAGCTTGTCCTCGGCCATGCGGGCGACGCGTTTGGCATCGTCCCATTTGTCCTTGTCGGCGAGATTGAACGCTTCGCGGTAGATTTTGACGTCACGGTCCGACAACATCGCCTGGGCGGGCGCGGCCACCAGCGATGCGGCTATCAGCGCACCGGCCAGTACGCGGGCGCACTTGCCCCAGCCGAAGTGGGCGGCTAAGGTGCGCGCCGCTTTTTCGCGTTTGTGTGGGAGGTTGTCGCCATGTTCGAGGGTTCCATCGTTGCGCTCCTGACTCCTTTCAGGAACGGAAAGATCGACGAGGCCGCCTTCCAGAAATTTGTGAACTGGCAGATCGAGATGGGGACGGACGGTCTGGTGCCGGTCGGCACCACCGGCGAGTCGCCGACGCTGAGCCATAGTGAGCACAAGCGGGTCGTCGAGATGTGCATCGAGGCCACCGCCGGTCGCGTTCCGGTGATCGCCGGCACGGGTTCCAACTCGACCCACGAGGCGATCGAGTTTACCCGCCATGCCAAGCGGGCGGGCGCGAACGCCGCTCTCGTCGTCACTCCGTATTACAACAAGCCGACTCAGGAAGGTCTCTATCAGCATTTCAAAGCGATCCATGACGCGGCGGAGTTGCCGATCATTATTTACAACATTCCGGGCCGCAGTGTAGTCGATATGTCGGTCGCCACTATGGCGCGGTTGGCGAAGCTTCCCAATATTGTCGGTGTCAAGGACGCGACGGCGGACCTTGCCCGTCCCCTGAAGACTCGCCTCGAAATAGGTACCGATTTCTGCCAGCTTTCCGGCGAGGATGCTACCGTAGTGGCTTTTCTCGCGCAGGGCGGGCATGGATGCATTTCGGTTACCGCCAACGTGGCGCCGAAGGAGTGCGCCCAGCTCCATGACGCGTGGCGTGCTGGGGACATGGCGGAGGTGGCGCGGCTGCGTGATCTTTTGATGCCGTTGCATCACGCGCTGTTCGTGGAAACCAGCCCGGCCCCGGTGAAGTACGCCGGAAGCCTCCTGGGCGTGTGTGCCGAGGAGGTTCGGCTGCCGCTGGTGCCGCCATCGGAGGCGACTCGGGCGCTGGTCCGCGATGCCATGAAACACATCGGTCTGCTGAGCTGATCCATGGCCAAGAAGGGAGAGCCGGGTCGCATCGCGGCGCAGAACCGTCGCGCTCGGTTCGACTATTTCATCGAAGAGACGCTTGAGGCGGGCGTCATGCTGGCCGGCACGGAGGTGAAATCCCTCCGGCTGGGCCGTGCCAGCATCAACGAGAGCTACGCCGGCGAGCGTGACGGCGAGCTTTACCTGTTCAACGCTTACATTCCGGAATACACGCAGGCCGGCAAGCACCTGCAGCACGAGGTGCGCCGGCCGCGCAAGCTGCTGGTCCGCCGGCGCGAACTGGCCAAGCTTCTGTCCGGCATCCGCCGCGAAGGCGTCACCATCGTCCCCGTCTCGATCTACTGGAACGATCGCGGGCTGGCGAAGGTGGAACTGGGCTTGGCGCGCGGCAAGAAGAAGGTGGACAAGCGTCAGGCCGAGAAGGATCGCGACTGGCAGCGCGACAAGGCGCGGCTGATGCGGCAACGCGGCTGACGGTTCGGGCACAAAAAAAAGCCGGCCCCACCACGGGGGCCGGCTTTTTCCGATTTCCTACGGTTCGCGGTCAGACCGTTTCGAACAGCGGATCGTTGTTGTGGTCGGAGCCGTGATGCGGTGACTCGCGGTGGTGGTGGATGCGCGCGATCTGCGAGGCAAGGTCCTGAAGTTCGATAAAGTTGTCGGCCTGACGGCGAAGCTCGTCGGCAACCATCGGCGGCGCCGATTTGACCGTTGAGATGACGCTTACCCGCACGCCCTTGCGCTGCACCGCCTCGACCAGCCGGCGGAAGTCGCCATCGCCGGAGAACAGCAGGATATGGTCCACATGCTCGGCCATCTCCATGACGTCGATGGCCAGTTCAATATCCATGTTGCCCTTGATTTTGCGCCGGCCGGTGGAATCCGTGAACTCCTTTGTGGGCTTGGTCACCATGGTGTAGCCGTTGTAATCGAGCCAATCGACCAGCGGCCGAATCGGCGAGTATTCCTGGTCTTCCACCAAAGCGGTATAATAGAAAGCCCGCACCAATCGACCTTTGGAGGCAAAGAGATCAAGCAAACGTTTATAATCAATATCGAAGCCAAGGGCGCGGGCAGCCGCGTAGAGATTGGCCCCGTCAATGAACATGGCTAGGCGTTCTTCCTGATAGAATATCATCTTGTTGCCTTTTGAATGTAATGTTGGAGAGTTTCGTTGCAATGGTGCGACCCTAAGAGGTCGAATCGTTCTGTCCGATACAGTCGCCCGTAGGCATCTCAATCCTTTAAATAGGACAATAGTGCGAAGCAGACAAGGGTGCGAGAGGGTTATAAGCGGAAAGTCGGCGGGGTGTCGGATAGAAAATTTGCTCCGGTCGAAGGAGTGGCGGGTAATTCCCCACTGGTGGCGCGGCGGAGAGGGGGGGGCGGTCTTGGTGCTTGCACGGATGCTCTTGGCGTCCTATAGTCCCACGCTTCCTGAAAGACTCGGAGTTGGTCTGGCATGGCGCGCGTTACCGTTGAAGATTGCGTTCTCAAGGTTCCCAATCGGTTCGAGCTGGTGATGATGGCTGCCCAGCGGGCTCGCGATATCGCGTCCGGCGCGCCTTTGTCGGTGGAGCGTGACAACGACAAGAACCCGGTCGTGGCGTTGCGCGAGATTGCCGACGAAACCGTCCAGTTGGAGAGTCTGCGCAACGCCCTCATCAAGGGCCACCAGAAGCATGTCGAGCCCGACGAGCCCGAGGAAGAGATCGTCGAACTGATGGCCGGCGAGCAGGGCTGGGTCCGCGCGATGGGCGAAGGCCGCGACGAGGACGGCGACGACCTGATGGGCGAGGGCGACGAGGACGCGGGGGCCGGTTTCGAGGATGTGGACGGCGCCGCCGACGATCTCGGTCCGCTCGACGAATAAGGCGGGAATGGAGCCGGCCATCCATCGGATGGCCGCGCTTACAGGGATGTCTGGCAGGTCGGCTCCTCGCCGGGAATAAAGCCAAATCACCCTGTGATTAATTGCCTATATTGAAGTTACGTGTCCATTGGGTCCCATCGGGAGGCCTGAGCCCGGCGTAGCGGCCTCCGCCACCGGAGGGGGGCGCCGGTGTCGAAGGGCGGCGGGAATGATCCGGCAATACGAACTGGTCGAACGCGTCAAAGCTTACGACCCCTCGGCCGACGAGGACATGCTGAATCGCGCCTACGTCTTCTCGATGAAGGCGCACGGCACGCAGATCCGCGCCTCCGGCGATCCTTATTTCTCCCACCCGCTGGAGGTGGCGGGCATCCTCACCCAGATGAAGCTCGATACCGCCTCGATCGTGACGGCGCTGCTGCACGATACGGTGGAGGATACGGTCGCCACGCAGGAGGATATCGAGCGCGTCTTCGGGGCGGAGGTCGCCCGGCTGGTCGATGGCGTGACCAAGCTGTCGCGCATCGAGTTGCAGAACGACCAGACGGTCAAACAGTACGAGAACTTCCGCAAACTGGTCCTGGCCATGTCGGAGGATATTCGCGTCCTTCTGGTAAAGCTGGCCGACCGGCTGCACAATATGCGCACGCTGTTCCACCTGAAGAACCCGGACAAGCGCAAGCGCATCGCGCGCGAGACGATGGAGATTTACGCGCCGCTGGCTGAGCGCATCGGTATCCAGCGTATGAAGGACGAGCTGGAAGATCTCTCCTTCGCCGAACTCAATCCCGATGCCCGCGACAGCATCCTGGCGCGTCTGGCCTTCCTGCGCGGGGAGGGGGGTGACCTCGTGCGCCGGGTTATGGAGGAACTTCGGGACACCCTCCACAGCCAGGGCCTGCCCGGGGCCGGCGTCACCGGCCGTGAAAAATCGGCCTATTCGATCTGGCGCAAGCTGGAGCGCAAGAACGTCACCTTCGAGCAGCTCTCCGACATCATGGCCTTCCGTGTGAAGGTGGATTCGGTGGAGGAGTGCTATCAGGCGCTGGGCATCATCCACGCGCGCTATCCCGTGGTGCCCGGGCGCTTCAAGGATTATATCTCCACGCCCAAGCCCAACGGCTATCGCTCCCTGCACACCGGCATCATCGGGCCGGAGCGCCAGCGCATCGAGGTGCAAATCCGCACCCATGACATGCACGAGATCGCCGAACTCGGCGTGGCCGCCCACTGGGCCTACAAGCAGGGGCGGCCGCAGCAGGTGGAGGGACGGGAATACCGTTGGCTACGCGAGCTTCTGGACATTCTGGAGCACGCCAAACCCGACGAGTTCCTGGAGCACACCAAGCTGGAGTTGTTCCAGGACCAGGTGTTCTGCTTCACGCCCAAGGGTGACCTGATCGCGCTGCCGCGCGGGGCCACGCCGGTGGACTTCGCCTATGCCGTCCACTCGGAGGTGGGCGACCATTGCGTTGGCGCCAAGATCAACGGTCGCATGCTGCCGCTCAGGACCGAGCTGCAGAATGGTGATCAGGTGGAGATCGTCACCTCCAAGGCGCAAAAGCCCAACCCGGCGTGGGAAACCTTCGTCGTTACCGGCAAGGCGCGCGCCCGCATTCGTCGCTTTGTCCGCTCCCAGCAGCGCGCCCAGTACATGGACCTGGGCAAGGCCATGCTGCAGAAAATTTTCCGCCAGGAGGGGTACGAGTTCTCCGAAAAGGCGCTGGAAGGCGTGCTGAAGATCTTCCAGTCGCAAATGGTGGACGATCTCTATGCCAGCGTCGGCGCCGGACTGAATTCCGCGCGCGAGGTATTCAACACCGTTTTTCCTGGTCATCGGACGCCGCCGGTGTCGGCGATCCAGGCGGCGGCCGACCGCGCCGAGGACGGCAAGGTGGTGCCCATCAACCGGGCGCGGCCGGCGGCGAAGAAGGGCGGCAAGGACCAGCCGCTGCCGATCAAGGGGCTGATTCCCGGCATGGCGGTGCATTTCGCCCGCTGTTGCCACCCGCTGCCGGGCGACCGCATCGTCGGCATCATCACCACCGGCAAGGGGGTGACCGTTCACACCATCGACTGCGAAACGCTGGAAAGCTTCCACGAGACGCCGGAGCGCTGGATCGACGTCGCCTGGGATTCCGGGGTCGAGGACGATGAGGCGCACGTCGGCCGCATCAACGTCATCATCGCTAACGAACCCGGCAGCCTCGGCACCTTGTCGACGATCATCGGCAAGAACGGCGGCAACATCTCCAACCTGAAGATCACCAGCCGCAATCAGGACTTTTTCGAGATTCTGATCGACATCGATGTCAAGGACGCCAAGCACCTGACCAACATCATCGCGGCCTTGCGCGCCACTCCGGTAATCAACGCCGTGGACCGGGCACGCGGGCGGTAGGTTGGCTCAAGGCGCGTCGGTGACGCGCACGGGCGCTCGCTACATCACCGCCCGCATCTTCACCAGAAACTGCGCCGTTTCCACCTTCAGGTGCTCGGTCTGTTGCGACAGGTCGGTGACCTGCTCGATCATGTGATCAACGGCTTCGCGAATGGCGCCCATGGCGCGCACCGTATCGTCGATCACCTGCGAGGTTTCCTGGGCACCGGTCGAGGCCATGCCGGCGCTGCCGGAAATGGCGCTGGTGGCCTCGGCCTGTTGCAGGACGGACTCCGCCACCGTGGCGGAGATTTCGCTGGTCTGGTGGATGGCCTCGCCGGTGCCGCGGATGGCGGCGACCACCTCGCCGACAATGCCTTGTATGGCGTTGATCTGACCTGAAATCTCCTCGGTGGCCTGGGCGGTCTGGTTGGCGAGGTGCTTGACCTCGCCCGCCACCACGGCGAAGCCCTTGCCGGCCTCGCCGGCGCGCGCCGCTTCGATGGTGGCGTTGAGCGCCAGCAGGTTGGTCTGTTCGGCGATGGCGTTGATCAACTGCACCACTTCGCCGATCCGCTGTGAATTCTCGGCCAGGCGCTGGATCAGGCCGTCGGCTTTTTCAGCACGGGCGACGGCCTCCTGGGTGATATGGCTGGCGGTGGCCACGCGCCTTGATATCTCATCCACGGATGACGCCAGCATGGCGGCGGCGGACGCGATATCGTCCATGCTGGAGGAGGTGGCCCCCGCCTTGGCCAGCGCGTCGGCCGATTGGTGGGTGGTGGTATCGGCGACGTCCGACAGGCAGGTGGTGTCGGCCTGGACGCGGATGATGTCCTCGACCATGTCCTCGACGATCCGCTGCACGCTTTCCTGAAAGTCACGGGAAAGTTCGGCGAGCGTGTCATGCCGTTCGTTCGACAGGCGCGAGCGCAGCCGCTCCTGTTCGCGGTACGTGGTTTTCACATCCACCGCGTTCTGGTGCAGGATGCGGAAGGCCTTGGCGAGTTGGCCGATTTCGTCGTTGCGGTCATAGACCGGGGCGGAGGCTTCGAGATCGCCGCCGGCGAGTTGCACCAGCGCGCGGGTGATGGTGGTC
>DASPMK010000283.1:0-8815 GCA_035627075.1 Azospirillaceae bacterium | reverse complement strand
GGCTGGTCAGAAGGAAGGTCTGCTTGATGGTGAAGCGTTCGATTTCGCCGCCGGTGGCGAGATAGAGGCTCCCCGACACCGCCAGGGTGGTGGCGCTGGCGCCGACGAAGGCGCTCCAGCCGGGATTGCCGGCCGCGAAATCGGCCAGCGCCGGCACCAGCATGGCCGCCCCCAGGATCGACTGGAGGATGCCGATTACGTGCAGCACCGGCCGCAGTGACACCTGCGCCCTCACGTTGCTCTCCCTCGCGTGTCGGGGCCAATTCTCTACAATTCTCTTAGGTCGCCTTTGAGGCGTGTCCATGGGGGAGGGTGTTCGGGCGGCGCCCATCCCTCCCGGCGCGACGCGCTTTTCCATTGCGGAACGACCTGCTTGTCCGGTACTTAAACCGCTCCGCGGGGATGCCCAAGCGCGTCGCCCGCCTTGCATGCTGTCCGCAACCCGGATCAATCGATGCCCGCCCAGCCCCACGCCACCCTGTTGCCCGCCGGCCTGACCGACCTCCTGCCGCCCGAGGCGCAAGCCGAGGCCGCCGTGGTCGAGCGGATGATGGCCGAGTGTGCCGGCCACGGCTACGAACGCGTCAAGCCGCCGCTGGTGGAGTTCGAGGACAATCTGCTGGCCGGTTCCGGCGCCGCCACCGCCGGCCAGACCTTCCGGCTGATGGACCCGGTGTCACAGGGCATGATGGGCGTGCGCGCCGACATCACCCTGCAGATCGCCCGCATCGCCTCGTCCCGTCTGATCAAGGCGCCGCGCCCGTTGCGGCTTGCCTATGCCGGCGATGTGCTGCGGGTCAAGGGTACGCAACTTCGTCCCGAACGGCAGGTGACGCAGGTCGGCGCCGAGTTGATCGGCTCGCTGGAGCCCACCGCCGACGCCGAGGTGGTGCTGCTGGCCGCCCGTTGCCTGGAGGCGGTGGGGGTGGAACGCCTGTCGGTGGACCTCAATGTGCCGACCCTGGTGCCGGCCGTGTGCCAAGCACTGGGCCTGCCGGAGGATCAGGCGGCGGATTTGCGCGCGGCGCTCGACCGCAAGGATGCCGCCGCCGTGGCGGCCGTGGGCGGCCGCGCCGCCGAGCTTTTGGGGCGGCTGATGGCCGCGTCCGGCCCGGCGGTCCGCGCCGTGGCGGCGCTGGCGGCGCTCGACCTGCCGGCCGAGGCTGAGCCCGACCGCAAGCGGCTGACCGAGGTGGTGCGGCTGGTGGGCGAGGCGGCGCCGGACCTGATGCTGACGGTTGACCCGGTGGAGCATCGCGGCTTCGAATACCAGACCGGCATCAGCTTCACCCTGTTCGGGCGCGGCGTGCGCGGCGAACTGGGGCGGGGCGGCCGCTATCGGGTGGGCGGCAACGGTTCCGGCGAGCCGGCGACCGGCTTCAGCCTGTACCTCGACACGGTGCTGCGCGCCGTGCCGGAACCGGCGAGCCCGAAACGCCTGTTCGTGCCCCACGGCACCCCGGCGGCCGAGGCGGCGCTCAAGAGGGCCGAGGGTTGGGTAACGGTGGCGGGGCTGGCCCCCATTGCCGGCACCTCCATGACCGGCACCTCCATGACCGACGTGGCGGCCGAGGCCCGCCGGCTGGGCTGCGGCTTCGTGCTACGGGCCGGTGTGCCTGAGACGATCTGAGATAAGCGGAGACGATTTACCATGGCGAACTGCGCGGTGATCGGCGCCCAGTGGGGCGACGAGGGCAAGGGCAAGATCGTCGACTGGCTGTCCAGCCGGGCCGACGTGGTGGTGCGCTTTCAGGGCGGCCACAACGCCGGTCACACCCTGGTGATCAACGGCGTCGAGTACAAGCTGAGCCTCCTGCCGTCGGGCGTGGTGCGTCCGGGCAAGCTGTCGATCATCGGCAACGGCGTGGTCGTCGATCCCTGGCATCTCCTGAAGGAGATCGAGGGCATTCGCGCGAAGGGCGTGGAGGTGACGCCGCAGTCGCTGCTGCTGGCCGACAACGCCACCTTGATCCTGCCGCTGCATGCCGCCGTCGATCGCGCCCGCGAGGAGGCTCGTGGCGCCAACAAGATCGGCACTACCGGTCGCGGCATCGGCCCGGCGTACGAGGACAAGGTGGCCCGCCGCGCCATCCGCGTCTGTGACCTCGCCGATGAGACGCTGCTGGCCGAGAAGGTGGAGGCGATGCTGTTCCACCACAACGCGCTGTTACGCGGCCTGGGCGCCAGGGAAATGTCCGCCGCCGAGGTGCTGGAGCCGCTCAAGGAAATCGCGCCGCGCGTGCTGGCCTTCGCCCAGCCGGTGTGGGAGCAGCTGGACCAGTTCCGCCGCCAGGGCAAGCGCATCCTGTTTGAAGGCGCCCAGGGCACCATGCTGGACGTCGACCACGGCACCTATCCCTTCGTCACCTCGTCCAACACCGTGGCTGGCAACGCCGCCACTGGCTCGGGCATGGGGCCGGGGGCGATCGGCTATGTGCTGGGGATCGCCAAGGCCTACACCACCCGCGTCGGCTCCGGCCCGTTCCCGACCGAGCTGAAGGACGATATCGGCGAGCTGATCGGCCAGAAGGGTAAGGAATTCGGCGTGGTGACCGGCCGCAAGCGCCGCTGCGGCTGGTTCGACGCGGTGATGGTGCGCCAAGCCATCAAGATCGGCGGCATCACCGGCATCGCCTTGACCAAGCTCGACGTGCTGGACGGTTTCGACACCATTAAGGTATGCGTGGGCTACCGCCTGAACGGCGAGGTGATCCACCGCTACCCCGCCGGCCAGACGGCCCAGGCGGCGGTGGAGCCGATCTATGAGGAGTTCGAGGGCTGGAAGGACAGCACTCGTGGGGCGCGCTCCTGGGTCGATCTGCCGGCCACGGCGGTGAAATACGTCCGCCGCATCGAGGAACTGATCGAGGCTCCGGTGGCGTTGCTGTCCACCAGTCCCGAGCGCGACGATACCATCCTGGTGCATGATCCGTTCGAGGGGTGATTTAGCCTGTCACGGATGTCGGAGCCCCTTTCCTCTACGGGAAAGGGGTTTTTCGTAGGCGGTGGCGCGGCGTGACCTTCGCGTCATTTCGCTGGAATTAACCGTTTTTTTCCCTTACCCCTTTAAAAAGCTGACAGGTAGTCATCCGCATTCAGGAAGGCCTCGTCCCGCCATGGCGTCCGACACGCAAACCGCCGAGAAGGAAGCCGAGGCCATAGAACTGGGCGGGCGGTACGAGATTTTTCCCTCGCACCCGCTGACTCATCTGGACAACGCCGCCGGTCAGGCATTCGCGGCCCGCGGCATCAAGGAACGGCGGGTCGAGCCGTTCGTGCTGATCTGCACGGCCTCGGCCATGTCCCGCATGGAAACCATCCAGCTCATGCGGTCGGTGGAAACGCTGGGGCTGATGCGTATGCTGGACGCCGGCGTCATCCGCTGGCCGGACGGCAGTCGGCGGTTGGCTCTGGTGTTCGAAAAGCCGGCCGGCAAGCGGCTGATGAGCGCGCTGCAGGACGTGATCGACCCCATGCCGGAAGAGGTACTGACGCGTCTGGTGATCCAGCCGGCGCATTCGGCCCTGGTGGAGCTGTCGGGGCGCGGTATCACCCATGGCGGCATTCGGCCGACCAACATGTTTTATCGTGACATAACGTCATCGGGTCTTATGATCGGGGAGTGTATCTCCTCGCCCTGTGGCTACAACCAGCCGCTGTTGTTCGAAACCATCGAACGCGGCATGGCGCTTCCCGCCGGTCGCGGCCTCGGCACGGTGTCGGACGATCTCTACGCCCTGGGCGTGACGATCTTGATGCTGCTGCTGGGGCGCAACCCGGTCAAGCACCTGGATGACGACACCTTGATGCAGATGAAGATCGAGCGCGGCACCTACCCCGCGCTGGTCGGCCAGATGCGCCTGTCGTTCACCATCACCGAGCCGCTGCGTGGCTTCCTGACCGACGACCCCAAGCAGCGCTGGACACTCACCGACCTCGACTTGTGGCTCAACGGCCGCCGCCTGTCGCCCAAGCAGCCGCAGGTGCCCAAGCGCGCCGTGCGCCCCTTCGAGTTCCATGGCGAGGAATATCTCTACTGTCGGACGCTGAGCCGCGCCTTCGGCCGGTTCCCGCAACAGGCCGCCATCGCCATCGACTCCGGCGACCTCGATCGCTGGCTGCGTCGCTCCATGAGCGACGAGATTCGCGCCAATTCCGTGACCGGCGCCATCGAGACGGCGTCGGCGGCCGGCAAGACCGCCAATCTGGCCGACCGGCTGGTGGCGCGCGTGTCCATGGCGCTCGATCCCCCGGCCCCCATTCGTTACAAGACCAAGTCGGTGATGCCCGACGGCATCGGGCCGGCGCTCCAGGAAGCCTTCATCAAGGGCGAGAACTACCAACCGCTGGCCGAAATCATTTCCGGCCAACTTCCGATGTTCTGGGTGAACGTCCAGAACGACTTCAAGCCCGAGTTCGTGCCGCTGGTTCACACCTTCGACATGATGCGCGGTTATATTGAAGCCGCCACGCCGGGCTACGGCATCGAGCGGGTGCTGTACGAGTTGAACCAGGGCATGCCCTGCATCAGCCCCATCGTGTACGACCAGTTCCCGTTGAACCCGCCGGACATGATCGCGGCGCTGGATGTTGCCGCCCGCAAGGCCGACCGCCCGCGCGAGCCCATCGACCGCCACGTCGCCGCCTTCTTCGCCGCGCGCAACCGCCGTTTCGACGAGGTGTTCCTGGCCCAGATCACGCCCGGCATCGAGCCGATCCGGCGTTGCCTTGCCATGCTCAACATCCTGTCGGAGACGCAGCGCAAATATAACGGCGAGCCCGCCCCGTATCTGGCCGATTGGCTGGTGGTGATCCTGAAGCCCGCCATCGACCGCTTCAGGAACCGGCCGTTGCAAGAGAAGATGCGCAAGCAGTTGGATCAGGCGTGCAAGGATGGCCGCTTGGTGGAACTGGCGCGTATCGTCGACGACATCGATCAGATTCGCCAGGACCAGGACGGCTTCGCGATGGCTAAGAGAGAATACCAAGCCATCATCAAGGAATTGCGGCAGATCGAAGGCCACATCGGCGACCGTGAAGAGATGGCCGAAACCCTGGGGCGGCAGTTCGCCGCCTATATCGCCGCTGGCGTCGGTACCGTGTTGGCGGCGGGCATCATTCTTTATTACTGGGTAATGTGATGTCGTACGGCAGATCGGCCCCGCATCGCCGCCGCGCCCGCGGTCGCCGCACCACCAAGGGGTTCTGGACCTTCGTCTTCCTGGCGGCGCCCGTGGCGCTGGTTTTCCACGCCACCGCCATCGTGCTGGTGGTGGGCATGGTGCCCACGGCCGTGGCCTACTTCATCGACCGCACGGAAGCCAAGCTCGCCCCTATCACGGTGGGCTCGCTCAACATCTGCGGCGTGCTGCCCTTCCTGCTGGATTTGTGGTTCAAGAAGCACTCACTGGCCGGGGCGTTCAGCATCATCGGCAGCCCGGTGGCGTGGCTGGTGATGTACGCGGCGGCTGGGCTGGGCTGGGCCATCTTCTATGGCGTGCCGCCGGCGGTGGTGAACTTCCATGTCATGCGCGCCGAGGCCCGCATGGATGCCCTGCGCAAGGCCCAGTCCGAGCTGGTGCAGGAATGGGGGACGGAGGTCGCCGGCGACGAGCACGAGGAGATGCTGGTTGCCGGCGCCGCCCACCCGGAAAAGGACGCCAAGAGGAGCGAGGCGACGGCGTAGGCGGCCGTGCCGGGACCGCCATTGAACAAGCCGCTGATCAATCGCTGGTCAGCCGCTGTTCCAGCGCGGCGTTGCGGATCGATTTCTGCAGCTTCTCGAACGCCCGCACCTCGATCTGGCGCACGCGCTCGCGGCTAATGCCGTACTGCTGCGACAGGTCTTCCAGCGTCGTCGGCTCCTCGCGCAGTCGACGCTCGGTCAGGATGTGGCGTTCGCGTTCGTTCAGGCTTTCCATCGCCTGCTTCAAAAGTTCCTTGCGCTTGCCCAGTTCCTGACGCTCGGCCAGCGAGACTTCCTGGCTGTCAGCCTCATCCATCAGCCAATCCTGCCACTCGCCTTCGCCGTCCACGCGCAAGGGGGCATTCAGCGAATGATCGGGGCTGGCCAGCCGCCGGTTCATGGCGATGACGTCGGTTTCCGGCACTTCCAGCTTGGTGGCGATGGCTGTCACCGTTTCGGGCGGCAGGTCGCCTTCCTCGATCGCCTGCATCTGGCCTTTGAGCTTGCGCAGGTTGAAGAACAGCTTTTTCTGTGCCGCCGTGGTGCCGATTTTCACCAGCGACCAGGAGTGCAGGATGTATTCCTGGATCGCCGCCCTGATCCACCACATGGCATAGGTGGCCAACCGGAAGCCGCGATCGGGGTCGAAACGTTTGACTGCCTGCATCATGCCGACATTGCCTTCGGAGATCAGCTCCGACAGGGGCAGGCCATAGCCGCGGTAACCCATGGCGATCTTGGCGACGAGGCGCAGATGGCTGGTGACGAGCCGGTGCGCCGCCTCGCCGTCGGCATGCTCGCGGAACCGCTTGGCCAGCATGAACTCCTCGTCGGGCGCCAGCATTGGAAACTTGCGGATTTCCTGGAGGTAGCGCGCGAGATTCGTTTCCGAATTGATGACCGGAACGTTGGGGGATGTCGCCATCGTCAAGAACCCTTTCCGGCAGATATTCTCTTACCTTGCCGTCGTGTCGTCGTGCGCTGGGCCGCCTTTGAACACCAAGCCTAGCGAGGCTTCCGAATCCTTACAATACCTCAGGCAAGGAGGTCGGCCTAGGCGTCAATTCGTTCCAAAGTGGTAACCAGCTCCTGAACATCATTAGGTAAGTTCGAGGAAAATCCAATCAAGGAGCCGGTACCCGGATGCCGGAATTCGATGGCGGCGGCGTGCAACGCCTGTCTGGGGAACCCAACAAGTGCCTGCGTGGCCGGTTCCGGGATTGCCTGTCCACGGGTGGAGCGGCGAGTCCCCCGGCCGTAGAGGGGGTCCCCCACCAAGGGATGGCCGATGTGGGTCATGTGGACCCGGATCTGATGGGTGCGGCCGGTCAGAAGCTTGCACTCCACCAGCGCCGCCGCCGCCCCGAAACGCCGGACCACGCGATAGCGGGTGATGGCCGGCTTTCCCCCACGGGGCAGCACTGCCATCCGTTTGCGGTTGGTGGGGCTGCGGCCGATGTTGCCGGCGATCTCGCCCTGGGCCGGCGGCATCCCCCACACCACCGCCAGATAGGTGCGCGAGCAGGTGCGGTCGGCGAACTGGGAGGTCAGGTCGCGATGCGCCCGGTCGTTTTTCGCCACTACCATCAGGCCCGAGGTATCCTTGTCCAGGCGGTGGACGATGCCGGGACGGCGTACCCCGCCAATACCCGACAGCCGGGCGGCGCAATGGAACAAGAGCGCGTTGACCAGCGTGCCGCACCAGTTGCCGGCGGCCGGATGGACCACCATCCCGGCCGCCTTGTCGATCACCAGCACGTCCTCGTCCTCGTGGACGATGGTCAACGGGAGGTCTTCCGGTTCGGGCAGCGCCGGCTCAGGTTCCGGCACGTCGACGGTGACGATCTGGCCGGGTTTGACCCTGGACGAGGCGTCCGTTATGGTCCGCCCGTCCGCCCGGACGCGGCCTTCGTCGAGGAGCGCCTTGAGGCGCGACCGTGACAGGCTCGGCAGGGCTGCGGCCAGCGCCTTGTCCAGCCGCTCGCGCGCCGCCTCGGGCGCCATGGTGACCGTGAGGAGGCCGGAGGCGGCAACTGCCTTTTCCTCCTCGTCGAGGAGTTCGTCGTCCTCCCAGGGCTCCTCCTTTGTGGCATGGGGCGTGGGGGCGGCAGGCTGGGTTTTGCGGAGTGTGGGCATGGACGAAGAAGAACTTCCTGATGAACGCGACAAGGTGGATCGTACGGTGCGGGGACTCAAGATCGTAATGGCGGTGATGGGCGTTTTCATCATCGGCGGCTTTGTTTTCCTCGGTACCGAGGTTTACCGGCGGATGACTGACCCGGCGCGCGGCGCCGAGGAGCGGGCGGCCGCGGCATTGCCGGCTACGGCGGGGCTGGCTTTGCCGTCTGGCACGCGGCTCGGCGATCCGGTAGCGGTCGGGAACCGCGTGGTGTTTCGCGCCACCGTGCCCGACCAGGGCGACCGGCTGTACGTCATCGATCCGCGCACGGGCGTCGTATCGATGCTGGTCGGCTCGGCCGTCGAAACCGCGGTGCCCCGGTAAGCCCGAGACGAACCTCACGTGGCGGGCGGGGCGTGAGCGGGTGGGTTTTTGAAAAATATTTATGAGGATCAACGAAAGCGCTTGCGCAACCGCTCGCTCCTGGCTATATACCGCGCCACACCGCGCTTCACGAAGTCCCCTTCGTCTAGAGGCCTAGGACACCGCCCTCTCACGGCGGTAACAGGGGTTCGAATCCCCTAGGGGACGCCATCCTTTTCAAGGACATAGCCGGGTAGCCAGCCCAGAGTGATCTCAAGATGGTCACAAAGGCAGGCAAAAACCGGGACGGACCCGTCCCGAACGGCTGCGAACGCGGCGCTTTCTCCTTCCATGCAACACCTTCAAGCTCCAACGCTCGGCTGTTCGAGCGCCTCGTCTTGTGACCACTCTTGTGACCAGTGGGCGGCCTGAACGAGAAAAGGGGGAGGCGGGCCTTGCGGTCCATCCACGCCTGAACCTTGGGGTGTTTGTGGGTGGCATAGTTGTCTAGGGTCTGTTGACATTCAGGAGCGGTAGGGGATTCCCTTGAGGTGGGAAATTTGATTCAAGGCTACCAAAAGGGAGGTGGCCTTGGATCGGATGGTATTGCGCGATGATCAATGGGAGCGCATCGCTCCTCTTCTCCC
>DASPMK010000282.1:0-2373 GCA_035627075.1 Azospirillaceae bacterium | reverse complement strand
ATCTTCCAGATCTGGATTTTGACCGACGCGCCGGGCCACGATGCGCGCTGGGAAAGCCGGGCCTTCCCCAAGGAGTCCCGCGACGGCGCGCTGGTGCCGCTGGCTTCCGGGCGCCGGGGCTACAACGGGTCGGGCGCGCTTCGGATCAACCAGGACGCCGCCGTCCTGGGCGCCACGGTGTTGGCAGGTCACCGGCTGGAACACGCCTTCGAACCGGGTCGGCACGGCTATCTGGTGCCGGCCAAGGGGCGCCTGAAGATCAACGGGCAGGAGGTGAAGGCCCGCGACGGTGTCGCCATCACCGGCGAGGAACGGGTCGTCATCGAGGCACTGGAAGACAGCGAGGTCTTGTTGGCCGACGTGCCGTCCCAGGGATGAGATGAGGATCGGTCACACGGCGGCTTCGGCCACTGCCGGCTGGCCGGCGATCCAGCGCCCGACGGTGGCCAGCAGGTCTTCGGTGGCGAAGGGCTTGGGCAGGAAGTCGTTCATGCCGGCGGCGGCGCAGGCGGCGCGGTCGCCGTCATCGGTGTTGGCCGACATGGCGATGATCGGCGTGAGGGCCACGTCCTCCGGCCCCCGCCGGATCAGCGCCGCCGCCTTCAGCCCGTCTATGCCGGGCATGGCTATATCCATGAGGATGAGGTCGGGGGAGGCGGTCAGCGCCAGCGCCAGCGCCTCGCCGCCATCCTCGGCGGCCATCACGCGGAAGCCGGCCTTGGCCAGCAGCTTGGCCACGAGCAGGCGGTTGGTCGGGCTGTCGTCCACCACCAGGATATGGCCCGTGCTGCCGGACGATCGCTTCATGGCCGTTTTCCTCCGTAATTTCGCAAAATGCGATGCACCGTGCAGCTCCAAACGGGAGGAGTAGCTCTTTTCCCCGGCCGCGCGATCCATTAGGACTACCTTAAGCAACTGTCGGGCCAAGGTTCCGCAGGGGGAGATGGGCTGTGGGATATCGTGCGTTCTGGTTGGTGTTCGCCGGCCTTAATGGCGCAATCGCGGTGGCGGCGGGGGCCTATGCCAGCCATGGCTTTCCGCCCGGCGCCCGCGAGGCCGAGTGGCTGCGTCTGGCCAGCCAGCACCAGTTGCTGCACGCGCTGGCGCTGGTGGCCCTGGCGCTCGGGTCCGTTCCCCTGCCGACGGCGGCCCGGCGCGCGGCGGCGCTTGCCGGCTGGCTGTTCGTCGCGGGTATCCTGCTGTTCTGCGGCGCCCTCTACGCCCTGGCGTTCCGGGGGACCGGCCTGTTCCCGATGATGGCGCCGCTGGGCGGGTCGAGCTTCATCGTGGGATGGCTGGCGCTGGCGGCGGCCGGCGGAGCCTGGGCGGTCAAGGCGCGGTCACCTTGATGATTTTCACGGTCGTGTTGTCGCAAGCCTGGAGGTGGACCAGGAAGGCCCGTTCGCCCGGCCAGGGCAGCACCTTGGGCAGGCACCAGCCGGTATCGCGATAAACCTCGGTCCACCGGCTGCCCGGAACCGCGTTGCCGGCACGGCGCAGGATTACCGGGCCGGTGGCGATGCTCCATTCCCGGTCGGCGTCATCGACGAACGGGGCGCCGGCGTTCAGCGGAGCCGTCTCCGGGGAGGTCCAGGAGCCTCCGGGGACATGGGTGATGCGGATGCCGGTGCCGTCCACCGGCTGTAGGCCGAAAGTGACGCGGCCGGCGCGGTTGGCCGTCACCGCCGTCATGGTGAAGAACCTTCCGTAGAAGACGTACGGCAGTATCTCCACGTCCTTCAGCGCGATCGCCGGAGGGTAACGCCGGCCATCCGAGCGGTAGAAGGTATGGCCGCCATCGGGCGAGTAGGCGTAGGTGGGCCGCGTGGCGTCGATGCCGGCTCCGCCGTTGCGCCATACCCAGGTGGCGTGCATGCCGTTGTTGCGATCGAACCACAGGCGCGGCGGGTAGACGGTGAGGGTGTGGTTGTACGCGAAGGGCCATGCCTGCGCCACCCGGGTCCCGGCCGGCAGGTCGGCGTCGCTCGAACCCACCGGGATCGGCCCGCCGATGGCCGACCACTTCTTGCGCGCCCGATCGTATCGGGCGATGCCGGCGGCCAGCGTCCGTTCGATATAGGTGCGCTTGGGCCGCAGCGCAAAGCGGTAGGTCACGTAGAGTTCGCCCGCGCGGTCGGTGAAGAAGGCGGGATAGGTGATCTGGTTGCCGGGAATGGCGCCCGAGTTCAGCCGTGGGAAAACTGTCTTGTTCTCATGCTTGACGGTGTCGAGATCGGCCTGGGTCAGCCGCTGGCCCTTGAACACGAAGCGGGAGATATCCCCCGGCTTTTCCGACACCGCGTACTGCCACGGCATGTTGTGCATGTTGTAGGCGACATGAATATAGCCGTCGCGGTCCACGGCGATGGAGGC
>DASPMK010000281.1:0-2338 GCA_035627075.1 Azospirillaceae bacterium | reverse complement strand
CTTGCCGAGCCGTCGGGCGACGGCGCCGGTGAAGGCGCCCTTCTCGTGGCCGAACAGTTCGGATTCCAGCAGGTTTTCGGGGATGGCGGCGCAATTCACCGCGACGAACGAAGCGTCGGAGCGTCGGCTTTTGCGGTGGATGTAGCGGGCCATCAGCTCTTTGCCGGTGCCGGACTCGCCGGTAATCAGCACCGAGGCGTCGCTTGGCGCGATCTGGTCCGCCAGTTTCAAGGTCGCCAGCATCGTCGGGTCCTGGCAGACGATGGCGTGGCTTTCCTCCGCCACCGCTTCCAGCACCGCCGCGATCAACTGGGCATCGGGCGGTAGCGGGATGTACTCCTTGGCGCCGGCCCGGATCGCCCGCACCGCCGCCGAAGCGTCGGTGCCGATGCCGCAGGCCACCACGGGGACATTGATGCGCTCGGCCTTCAGGCTCTCGATCAGGATGCCGACGTCCAACTTGACGTCGATCATGATCAAGTCGGCCCCCTGGGCGGACCGCAGGGCGTTCAGGGCTCCTTCGATGCTGTCGGTGTGGGCCACCTTGGCACCGCGCTGCATGGCGATCTTGCCCGCGGCGGTGATGTAGCCCTCCAGCATTCCAACGATCAGAAGACGCATGTCTCGGACTCCCCTCGGGGCCTATCGATCAAAATATTGAATACGCTGTCCCGGCGGCAGAGCGGCGTTCAGCAGCATCTCCAGCCGTCGGGGGTTTTCCTGGCGGGCGATGGACACGGCGCCGACACGGTAGAGGTTGCGCACCAGCGCCTCCTCCTCGGCGTTGCGTTCCAGTTTTCCCGCCAGCGGCAGCAGCGCCATGTTGCCCAGCACGGCGCCGTAAAACGTGGTCAGAAGCGCCACCGCCATGGCGGGTCCGATGGTGGACGGGTCGTTCAGGTGCCCCAGCATCTGTACCAGTCCCACCAGCGTGCCGATCAGGCCCATGGCCGGCGCCACCTCGGCGGCGCGGCGCAGGACCGATACCGTCTTGGCGTGGGTGGAGGACAACGCTTCCACCTCACCGGCTAATACACGGTCTATATCGTCCGGGGGAAGCCCGTCGGTGATCAGTGTCACGCAACGCAGAAGGAAGGGGTCGGCCCGCGTCTCGAATTCCGGCAGCAATGCCTTGAGCCTCTCGGGATCGGTGCGCCGCGCCGCCTCCGCCAGCAGAAGGAGTTGGCGGGCCACGGCGCGGGCATCCTGCCCGGCATGGACCAGGGTGCGGGACAACACCTTCAGCACCCCGGCAAGATCGCCCATGGAGAAGGACACCATGGTGACGCCGACGGTGCCGCCCAGGACGATCATCACCGATGGCAGGTCAAAGAAGGCCTTGGGCGCGCCGCCGAGTGCCATGGCCGCGACGACGAGCGCGAACGACCCGCCCAGCCCCAAGGCCGTGGCAAGATCGACCGATGTCCGGCCGCGCGACAGGCGTGTCGTCAGATCGTCCCGCCCTGTGCTTCGTGCCATGGTCACGCGCCCGCCGCCCCGTTTGTAATGCCGCTCCTCACGACGCCGCCCTGTCGGACTTGATGATTTCCGTCATGGTCACGCCCAGCCGGTCCTCCACCACCACCACTTCGCCGCGGGCGACGAGGCGGTTATTGACGTAGATGTCGATCGCCTCACCGACCTTGCGGTCCAACTCCACGACCGCGCCGCGGCCCAGTTTCAGCAACTGGCTGACCTGCATGGTTGCCTTGCCCAGCACCGCCGAGATCTGGACGGGAATGTCGTAGACCGCCTCCAGATCCTTGGCGGAGGCAATGCCGGTGTCATATCCCCCGCCGTCGTGTGACGTATCCAGGTCGTCGAGGGAGAAATTGTCCTTGGCCATCGGGGTCTCCTCAGAGGCTCATCTCGTTACGCCTGACCGATCATGCGCGCGGCAATCTGCTCGACGTCGGCGATCAATCGTTGGGTGGACCGTTCGGCGCCGCCGTCGGCCCACTCGACCCGGCAGTCGCCGGGGGCCAGCTGGTCGTCGGGCAGCACCGCCAGCCGGCCGGCGAATGCTGTCGCCTTGGCGATGCCGTCGATGCGTTCGGCAAGAGCGGCCTGCATGTCGGGGGGCATGCGCACGACGAGGCGCGGCTCGTCGATCAACTCGATCAGGATCGAGCGGACCATGGCTTCGATCTCGTCCAGGCCGTGGCGCCGCGCCAGATCCGGGAAAAGCTTGCGTGTCATGGCCAGCGTGATCCTGAGCGGCTGGTTCTGTCGCTGGGTGTTGGTCTGCTCGCGGGCGGCGATCAACTGGCCGACTCCCTCGGCAACGCGCTGAAGAGCCTGGGCCTGGGCGTTGGCGATGGCGGCCTCGGCCTCGGCG
>DASPMK010000280.1:0-3811 GCA_035627075.1 Azospirillaceae bacterium | reverse complement strand
GACCCACGATTACAAGCGCAACGGCACCACCACCCTGTTCGCCGCGCTGAACATCCTCAATGGCACCGTGGTCGGGCGCTGCAGGGCCAAGCACACCCACAAGGATTTCATCAAGTTCCTCAACGCGGTCGAGCGGGCCGTGCCGGTGGGCAAGGTGGTCCACGCCATCCTCGACAACTACGCCACGCACAAACATCCCAAGGTTCAGGCGTGGTTGGCCAACCATCCGCGCTGGGTGTTCCATTTCACCCCGACCTCGGCGTCGTGGCTGAACGCCGTCGAGGGCTTCTTCTCCACCCTGACCCGCCGGCGGCTCCGACGCGGGGGCTTCCAGTCCGTCGCCGACCTTCAGGACGCCATCACCCGCTACATCCGTGAGCATAACCGGTCGGCCAAGCCCTTCGTCTGGACCAAGCCCGCCGAGGCCATCTTCGACAAGCTCAGGCGGCTGCCTGCACCTTCTGAATGAGTCGCTGCACTAGACCTTTTTTCTTTTATCCAGGCTTACCCCCCTGGGTGGGGCGCCGGGGACGCGAAGCCCCCGGCAAAGCGCGTCAGCCTCAGCCGTTGCCGGCTTCGACGGCGTCCTCGATGGTGTACAGACCCGGCTGCTTGGCCGACACCAGCACGGCCATGTTGCCGGGCTTGTGCTGATTCTTGAGCATGACGGTGTGGGCGCGCGGGATGTCGGCCCACGAGAACACCTCGCTCATGCACGGATCGATGCGGCGTTCGATCACCAGCTGGTTGGCCTGGGAGGCCTGGAGCAGGTTGGCGAAGTGGCTGCCCTGGATGCGCTTCTGACGCATCCACACAAAGCGGGCGTCGAAGGTCAGGTTGTAGCCGGTGGTGCCGGCGCAGAACACGACCATGCCGCCGCGCTTGACCACGAAGCAGGAAACCGGAAAGGTCTGCTCGCCGGGGTGCTCGAACACGAAGTCGACGTCGTTGCCCTTGCCGGTAACGTCCCAGATAGCCTTGCCGAAGGCGCGGACCTTCTTCAGGTACTCGTTATAGCCGGCGGCGTCGTCGACGTCGGGGCACTGGCCCCAGCAGTCGAAATCGTTGCGGTTGATGACGCCTTTGGCGCCCAGTGACATCACGAAGTCGCGCTTCGACTCGTCGGAGATGATGCCGATGGCGTTGGCGCCGGCGGTGGCGATCAGCTGGATGGCCATCGAGCCCAGGCCGCCCGCCGCACCCCATACCAGCACGTTATGGCCGGGGCGCAGGATGTGCGGCCGGTGGCCGAACAGCATGCGGTAGGCGGTGGCCAGCGTCAGCGTGTAGCAGGCGCTCTCTTCCCAGGTCAGGTGCTTGGGCCGGTGCATGACCTGACGGGCCTGCACGCGGGCGAACTGGGCGAAAGAACCGTCCGGCGTCTCGTAGCCCCAGATGCGCTGGGACGGCGAGTTCATCGGATCGCCGCCGTTGCATTCCTCGTCGTCGCCGTCGTCCTGGTTGCAGTGAACCACGACCTCGTCGCCGACCTTGAAGCGCTTCACCTTGCTGCCCACGGCGTAGACGACGCCCGACGCGTCGGAGCCGGCAATGTGATACGGCGCCTTATGGTAGTCGAACGGCGAGATCGGACGGCCGAGCGCCGCCCAAACGCCGTTGTAGTTGACGCCCGCCGCCATGACGAGGATCAGCACCTCGTCCGGGCCAATGGCCGGGGTATCCACCACCTCGACCTGCATGGCCTTTTCCGGCTCGCCATGGCGTTCCTTGCGGATCGCCCAGGCGTACATCTTGTTCGGCACGTGGCCGAGCGGCGGGATCTCACCGACTTCGTACAGATCCTTCTGGACCTGGCCCGACTGGGAGAGGGTAGCGGCCGCTTCACTCATCGACGAACTCCTGAAACTCGGTTTGGCATCGTTGAGCCCATCTGGCCGCGACGGGCGGCCACATTGTGTCGTGGTCCTTTCATACAAGCGAGGCGGTTCGGTTGCAATGCGAAAGAAACCCGATTTGGAAAATTATGTTCGAAGCTGGGGCCAAAATGTGGCGAAACTTTCCTGTGGCAGTCGGAAAAATCATCAATCATGCTGTTATCCCTCGGGAAAGCCGCCCGCCGGCCCCGCCCGCTTCCGCCGGCTTCGGCGGTGCGGTACTCTGACGGACCTTGGCCAGAATAACAGTGGCTGGTCGGGCGCCGCTCGTGGCCGGGGGGATAGGGGCACGGTTCAGAGGAGGAAATTCCGGCGGGGTGGGAATAATTCGGCCGGATCGAACTTTTTTGCGCTGCGGCAAACTTCCGATCTTGCCGAAATGCCCCGGTGTCTGGCAATTTCCGGAAAACATTGTGTTTACAGACGCAACGTTGAAAGGCATGAGGGATGAGCGACACTGGAAAGCGGCCCGTCACCGGGCGTGACAAGCCCTGGCTGATCCGCACCTATTCGGGCCACTCCACAGCGGCGGCCTCCAACCAGCTCTACCGCACCAATCTGGCGCGCGGTCAGACCGGCCTTTCCGTGGCTTTCGATCTGCCGACGCAGACCGGGTACGACAGCGACCACGTCCTGGCGCGCGGCGAGGTGGGCAAGGTGGGTGTGCCCATCGGCCATCTGGGCGACATGGAAACCCTGTTCGGGGGGATTCCGCTGGGCCAGATGAACACCTCCATGACCATCAACGCCACCGCCCCCTGGCTGCTGTCGCTCTACATCGCGGCGGCCGAGCGGCAAGGTGCCGACCGCAAGTCGCTCCAGGGCACCACCCAGAACGACCTGATCAAGGAATACCTTTCGCGCGGCACCTATATCTTTCCGCCCGAGCCGTCCCTGAAGCTGACCACCGACGTCATCGCCTTTACCTACAAGGAGGTTCCCAAGTGGAACCCGATGAACGTCTGCTCCTACCACCTCCAGGAAGCCGGGGCGACGCCGACCCAGGAACTGGCCTACGCTCTCGCCACCGCCTGCGCCGTGCTGGACGCGGTTAGGAAGTCGGGGCAGGTGCCGGCCGAGGAGTTCCCGGTGGTGGTCGGCCGCATCTCCTTCTTCGTCAACGCCGGCATCCGCTTCGTCACCGAGCTGTGCAAGATGCGGGCGTTCAATGTGCTGTGGGACGAGATCGCCCGTGACCGCTACGGCGTGGAGAAGGAGGAGTACCGGCGCTTCCGCTATGGCGTGCAGGTCAATTCCCTGGGCCTGACCGAGCAGCAGCCGGAAAACAACGTCTACCGCATCCTGCTGGAGATGCTGGCCGTCGTCCTGTCCAAGGACGCCCGCGCCCGCGCCGTGCAGCTTCCCGCCTGGAACGAGGCGCTGGGCCTGCCGCGCCCGTGGGATCAGCAGTGGAGCCTGCGCCTGCAACAGATTGTGGCGTTCGAGACCGATCTGTTGGAGTACGGAGATATCTTCAACGGCTCCCACGTCATCGACGCCAAGGTCCAGGCCCTGGTCGAGGAGGCCCGCGAGGAGCTGGCCCGCATCGACGGCATGGGCGGTGCCGTGGCGGCGGTGGAGGCGTCCTACATGAAACAGCGCCTCGTGGAGTCGAACACCAAGCGCCTGAACGCCATCGAGGCCGGTCAGTCGGTGGTGGTCGGCGTCAACAAGTTCAATGAAAGCGCGCCGTCGCCGCTGACGGCGGGCGAGGACGGCGGCTTCCTCCAGATCGATCCCAAGGCCGAGGCCGAGCAGATCGCCCGTCTCCAGGCATGGCGGGACAGCCGCGACAACGCCAAGGCGAGCGCCGCGCTGGCCGGACTGGCGGCGACGGCCAAGGAGGGCCGCAATGTCATGGAGCCGTCCATCGCCTGCGCCCACGCGGGCGTGACCACCGGCGAGTGGGCGCAGAC
>DASPMK010000279.1:0-15087 GCA_035627075.1 Azospirillaceae bacterium | reverse complement strand
CGCACCATTCTCGACAACGTGTTCGAACTGGCCAGCAAGATTCACGTCAACCTGGAGGCGCACCGGCGGCTGGCGCTGGAGCGCCACAAGCGCGAGCTGATAAACATCGTCGATCTGGCGACCGCCTACATCAACTACGTGTTCTCGCTGGCGGCACGGGGCGAGATTTCCCAGGAGGACGCGCGGCGAATGGTGTTCGAGGGGCTGCGCACCTTCAAGTACGGCAATAACGACTACATCTGGCTGACCGACTACAATTCGGTTCTGCTGTCCCATCCCGACCCCGATTTCCAGGGCCGCGACGCCTCGGGGGTGCGCGATCAGACGGGGCAGCAGTTCATCGCCGCCATCGTCGACATCGCCCGCGGCCAGGGCGAGGGCTTCTACACCTATCCCTGGCGCCGCCTGGGCAAGACCACCGATGGCGAGAAGATTTCCTTTTTCCGCGACTTCCCCGAATGGGGCTTCGTGGTCGGCACCGGCGTCTACCTCGACGACATCGACGAGGAGGTCGCCCGGCGCAAGGAGGATGCCATCCGCGACCTGCGGCAGGCGTTGCGCGACATCCGCATCGCCAAATCCGGCTACGTCTACATCTTCGATTCCTCCAACCGCATGATCATTCACCCCAACGCGAACATCGAGGAAACCGATTTCGCGGCGCTGAAGGACCCGGCGTCGGGACGGCCGATCAACGAGGAACTGAAGGAGGCCACCGACAAGGGAATGCCGGTCTATTATCTCTGGGACAAGCCGACGGACCCGAGCAACTACGCCTATGAGAAGATTTCCTGGGTGCGGCATTTCGAAGGCTTCGACTGGTACATCGCCTCGTCCGTTTACGTGGAGGAACTGCGGCGGTCGTCGGAGGTGCTGGGCAACCGCATCCTGGGCATCGCGCTCGCCATCATGGTGCTGGCCACCAGCCTGGGCTATCTCGCCGCCCGCCGTCTGGTGCGGCCGATCAACCGGCTGGCGGAAACGGCCACCCTGGTGCGCGGCGGCGATCTCAGCGCCCAGAGCGGGATCGACCGCGACGACGAGATCGGCATGCTGGCCAGCACCTTCGACGCCATGATCCGCCGCCTGCGCGACAACATCGCCACGCTCGACACCCGCGTGCGCGAGCGCACGGCGGCGCTGGAGGAAGCCAACCAATGCCAGAAGACCGCCCGTGCGGCGCTGGCCGAGATCGAGGCGCGGCAACGGCTGATCCTCGACGCCATCCCGGCCAGCATCGCCTATCTCGACCGCGACCGCTGCCTGCGCTTCGTCAACCGGCGCTGGGCCGAACTGGTGGGGCAGAGCAAGGAGGCGCAGATCGGCCGCCCGCTGTCGGCGGCGGTGGGCGGCGACACCTATGAACGGATCGGCTCTTTCGTGGAGGACGCCTACGCCGGCGCCGAATCGACGTTCGAATACGCCTTCGACGACCGCGCCGGCCGACGCAAGGTGACCAAGAACACCTTGATCCCGGAATTGGTTACTGCCGGCGACACCATCGGCGTCTTCGTCCTGTCGCTGGACGTAACCGACGAGAAGGAAACCGAACGGCAACTGATGGAAGCGCAGCGGCTGAAGGCGGTGGGCCAGATGTCGGGCGGCCTCGCCCACGATTTCAACAATCTTCTCTCGGTGATCTTGGGAAACCTCGCCGCCGCGCGCGACCGTTTCGCCAGTGTCGACGGGCTGGAAACCTATCTGGAGCCGGCTGTGCGCGCCGGCCGGCGCGGGGCGGACATCACCAGCCGCCTGCTGGCCTTTTCCCGCCGCCAACCCCTTCAGCCGGCGCCGGTGGAGGTCTGCACCCTGGCGCGCGAGATGGCCGTGCTGCTGCGCCGGTCGTTCCCGGCCCACATCGCCGTCACCGTTCCCGGCGAGGATTGCCCCTGCTGGATTTTCGCCGACCAGAGCCAGTTGGAAAACGCCTTGGTCAACCTGGCGCTGAACGCCCGCGATGCCATGCCGCGCGGCGGCGCCCTGTGCATCACGGTTGCCGAGCGCATCATGGACGGCCTGCTGGTCTATGACGAGGCGGTAACGGCGGGTGAATATGTCGAGATCGCCATTGAGGACACCGGCTGCGGTTTCAGCCCCGAGGCGCTGACCCGCGCCTTCGAACCGTTCTACACCACCAAGGAGTTGGGTTCCGGCCTGGGACTCAGCATGGTTTACGGCTTCGTCAAGCAATCGGGCGGCTATATCCGCCTGGAAAGCGGTGATCGGGGCGGTTCGTGCGTGCGCCTCCTGTTACCCAAGGCGGAAGCGGTGACGGCGGTGGAACCGGCAAAAGGCGTGCCCGCGGTGCCGGACGAGGACTGGAGCGGCCAGTTGGCCCTGCTGGTCGAGGACGACGAGGACGTGCGCCGCGTAGTGCGCGACCAGCTTGTCGATCTGGGGTATTCGGTGGTGGAAGCGGCCAGCGCCGACGAGGCGGCGTACCTCATCGCCGAGATCGACGGCATCGGCCTCGTCGTGTCGGACGTGGTCATGCCGGGCGCCATGAACGGGCTGGATCTGGCGCATCGCGTGCGCCGCCTGCACGCGGGCGTGCGCATGGTGCTGATCAGCGGCTTCTCGCTGGAGGACACCGAACGGCCGGAGGCCATCGCCGATCTGGTGGTTCTGCGAAAACCCTTCGAAAAAGAAGAGCTGGTTGAGGCGATCCGCCGAAGCGCCCATAATCGGGCCTCCTCCTGACGAGCGGCACCCGTGGACGCGAAAAAACTGGTCTATCTGGTCGATGACGAGGCCGATATCCGTGCCCTGGTCACAGCGACCTTGCAGGATTACGGCTTCCGCACCCTCGCCTTCGCCAGCGGCCGCGAGGTGCGCGAGGCCATCCGCCGCCAACCGCCCGACCTGTGCCTCGTCGATCTCGGCCTGCCCGACATGGACGGCCTCGCCCTGGTGCGCGAGCTGTGGGAGGACGTGCGGTTCGGCGTGGTCATCCTGACCGGGCGCGGCGGGCTGTCCGACCGGGTGCTGGGACTGGAGTTGGGGGCGGACGACTATATCGTCAAACCGTTCGAGCCACGCGAACTGGTCGCCCGCATCAAGACGGTGATCCGGCGGCGCGACCAACTGGTTTCGGCGACGACTGCCCGCACGGCGGCGTCGGCCCGCTTTGCCGGCTGGACCTTCGACCTGGGCGAGCTGTCGCTGGTATCGGCCGATGGGCGCCGGGAAAGCTTGAGCGCCGCCGAGGCCGCCCTTCTGGTGGCGCTGCTGAAATCGCCCAAGCGGGTGCTGTCGCGCGAACAGCTTCAGTCCGTCGATGACGGCCGCGACGACCTGCCCTTCGACCGCAGCATCGATGTCCGCATCTCGCGCATCCGCAAGAAGATCGAGGACGATCCGCGCAAGCCGCAACTGATAAAGACGGTATATGGCGCGGGATATCTGTTCGTTGCCGACGTGGCGTGGACATTGTAACAATTCGTCACATTTTAGAGAAAATCTGGACAAAGTGTTCTGGCAGGCTCCCCCCAACGTCATAAAAAATCCAATTGGGGGGAGGACCGTTCGATGGGTGCGTCGAATCCGTACGACTGCGATCTCGACAAGAACGCCGCCAACTACGTGGCCCTGTCGCCGCTGACCTTCCTGGAGCGGGCAGCCACCGTTTATCCCGATCGCACGGCCGTGATCCACGGCTCCGTCCGCCGCACCTGGGGCGAGACGTACGAGCGCTGCTGCCGCTTGTCCTCGGCCTTGGCCGGTCAGGGCATCACGACCGGCGATACCGTGGCCGTGCTGGCCGCCAACACCCCGGAAGCGTTCGAGGTCCACTTCGGCGTGCCGATGGCCGGAGCGGTGCTGAACGCGCTCAACACCCGCCTGGATGCCGAGGCCATCGCCTTCATCCTCAACCACGCCGAAGCCAGGATCCTGATCGTCGACCGCGAATACTCGGGCGTGGCGAAAAGGGCGCTGGCGCTGCTGGAACGCTCCATTCCGGTGGTCGATATCGACGATCCCCAGTACAGCGGCGGCGAACTGATCGGCCAGATCTCCTACGAACGATTCCTGGAAGCCGCCGAACCCGCCTACGACTGGCAGCCGCCGGCCGACGAGTGGCAGGCCATCGCGCTCAACTACACCTCCGGCACCACCGGCAACCCCAAGGGCGTGGTCTACCACCATCGCGGCGCCTATCTGAACGCCGTCTCCAACGTCTTGTCGTGGAACCTGCCGCAGCACGCCGTCTACCTGTGGACGCTGCCGATGTTCCACTGCAACGGCTGGTGCTTCCCGTGGTCGGTGGCCGCCGTGGCCGGCACCAACGTCTGCCTGCGTCAGGTCCGGGTCGAGCCGATCCTGAACGCCATCCGCGACGAGAAGGTGACGCACTTCTGCGGCGCGCCCATCGTCCTCAACATGATCAACAACGCGCCGGACGTCCTGAAGCGGGGCATCGACCACAAGGTGCGGGTGATGACCGCCGGCGCCGCCCCGCCGGCGCCGGTGATCGAGGCCATGGAGCGCATGGGCTTCGACGTCACCCACGTCTACGGCTTGACCGAGTCCTACGGCCCCACCGTGGTCTGCGTCTGGCACGACCGCTGGAACAGCCTGCCGATCGAGGAAAAGGCCCGGCTGAAGGCGCGCCAGGGCGTGCGAGGCCCCATGCTGGAAGGGCTGATGGTGGCCGATCCCATGACACTGGAGCCGCTGCCCAAGGACGGCCAGACCATGGGCGAGATCTTCCTGCGCGGCAACAACGTGATGAAAGGCTACCTGAAGAACGCCCAGGCGACGGCCGACTGCTTCCAGGGCGGCTGGTTTCACACCGGCGATCTGGGCGTGTGGCACCCCGACGGCTACATCGAGATCAAGGACCGCTCGAAGGACATCATCATTTCCGGCGGCGAGAACATCTCCAGCCTGGAGGTGGAGGAGGTGCTGTACCGCCACCCCGCCGTGCTGGAGGCCGCCGTGGTCGCCCGGCCCGACGCGCGCTGGGGCGAGACGCCATGCGCCTTTGTCGCGCTCAAGCCCGACACCAAGATCGAGGAGGCGGAAATCATCGCCTTCTGCCGCGAGCACATGGCGCACTTCAAGGTGCCCCGCACCATCGTGTTCACCGACCTGCCCAAGACCTCCACCGGCAAGGTCCAGAAGTACGCCCTGCGCCAGACGGCCAAGTCGCTGGAGGCGTAAGGCCAAGGGGACGGCACCTCGTCCCCGGACCGGGCATCCCCTCCGTCCGGACCCGTGGACCGGCGCCGTCCCCCCCCGCTTCGCACGAACCCGGCCACCCACACGGGAGCGGCCCAATAACCCATCGCTCAAGGACCGCAGCATGACCGCCTATACGCCCCCGCTCCGCGACATCGGCTTCGTTCTGCGCGAACTGAGCGGGCTTGACGCCGTACTCGCCCTGCCCGGCTTCGAGGACGCCAGCTCCGACGTGGTCGCCAGCGTGCTGGAAGAGGCCGGCAAGATCGCCGCCGAGGTCATCGCCCCCATCAACCAGACGGGCGACCACGAGGGTTCCCATCTGGAAGACGGCGCCGTCCGCACCGCCACCGGCTGCCGTGAGGCGTGGCGGACGCTGGTGGACGGCACCTGGAACGCCCTGCCCTTCGACGCCGCCTGGAACGGCATGGGCCTGCCGTGGTTGGTCAACACGGCGGTGCAGGAGATGTGGCAGTCGGCCAACATGGCTTTCTCGCTGTGCTCGGCGCTGACCCAAGGCGCGGTCAACGCCATCTCCGAGAACGGCTCCGACGCGCTCAAGGCGACCTACCTGCCCAAGCTGGTGTCGGGCGAGTGGACCGGCGCCATGAACCTGACCGAACCGCAGGCCGGCTCCGATCTGGCCGCCTTGCGCTCCCGCGCGGTGCCGGACGGCGACGCCTACCGCATCACCGGCCAAAAGATCTTCATCTCCTACGGCGAACATGATCTGGCCGAAAACATCATCCATCTCGTGCTGGCCCGCCTGCCCGACGCGCCGTCCGACATCAAGGGCATCTCGCTGTTCCTGGTGCCGAAGTTCCTGGTGAACCCCGACGGTTCGCTGGGCGCGCGCAACGATGTGCGCTGCGCCGGGCTGGAGCACAAGATGGGCCTGCACGCCTCCCCCACCGCCACCATGGCGTTCGGCGACGAGGCCGGCGCCGTCGGTTACCTCGTGGGTGAGGCGAACCGGGGCCTCGAATACATGTTCGTGATGATGAATCACGCCCGGCTGTCGGTCGGCATCCAGGGGCTGGCGATTGCCGAGCGCGCCTATCAGCAGGCCCGCGCCTACGCCCGCGAGCGGGTCCAGGGTCGTCCGGCGGGAAGCCGGGACAGCCGCGCCGCCATCGTCCATCATCCCGACGTACGGCGCATGCTGATGACCATGAAGTGCCAGATCGAGGCGATGCGCGCCCTGGTCTACGACGGCACCGCCGCCATCGACCACGCCCACCACGCCAGCGATCCCGAGGCGGCCGCCCGCTTCCAGCAGCGCTATGAGTTGCTGACCCCGGTCATCAAGGGCTGGTGTACCGAAACCGGCGTCGAGATCGCCTCGCTGGGGATGCAGGTCCACGGCGGCATGGGCTACGTCGAGGAAACCGGCGCCGCCCAACATCTGCGCGACGCCCGCGTCGCTCCCATCTACGAGGGCACCACCGCCATCCAGGCCAACGACCTCGTCTTCCGCAAGGTGGTGCGCGACAAGGGGGCCGGCATCGGCGCCCTGATCGCCGAGATGCGGCAACTGGACGAGGCGTTGGCGGGCCGGACCGATCCGGCCTTCCCGGCGATCCGCGCCCGGTTGGCCACCGCCGCCGACACCCTGGCGGGCACCGCCGCTTGGCTGGTCGACGCGGGCGAGCGGGATGCCGGTTTGGCGGCGGCGGCCGCCGTGCCCTTCCTGCGCCTGACCGGCGTGGTGGTAGGCGGCTGGCAGATGGCCCGCGCCGCCCTGGCGGCGGCGGCCCTGCTGGCGCGGGACGAGGGCGCACGCCCGTTCCTGGAAGCCAAGATCGCCACCGCCCGCTTCTACGCCGACAACCTCCTGCCCACGGCCGATGCCTGGGCGCGGGCGGCCGTCGCCGGCTCGGCCTCGGTGATGTCGGTGGACGAAAGCCAACTCTGACCGTCGTTTCGTCACAGGAGGTGCCGATGTCATCCGCTCGCGAAGCGATGGAATTCGATGTGGTTGTTGTCGGCGCCGGTCCGTCCGGCCTCACCGCCGCCATCCGCCTGAAGCAACTGGCGTTGTGGGAAGAGCGCGAGCTGTCGGTGTGCGTGCTGGAGAAGGGGTCGGAGGTCGGCGCCCACATCCTGTCGGGCGCCGTCATCGAACCTCGCGCGTTGGCCGAGCTTTTCCCCGACTGGCGCGAGCGCGGCGCGCCGCTGAATACCCCGGCGACCGACGATCGGTTGATGTTCTTGACCCGGAACCGGGCCTTTCGCCTTCGGCCGACGCCGGAGCCGATGCGCAACCACGGCAACTACATCGTCAGCCTGGGCAACCTGTGCCGCTGGCTGGCGGCGCAGGCGGAGGAGTTGGGGGTGGAAATCTTCCCCGGCTTCGCGGCGACGGAAGTGCTTTATGACGCCGCCGGCCGGGTCAAGGGCGTCGCCACCGGCGACATGGGGGTGGGGCGTGACGGCCAGCCCACCGGCCGCCACCAGCCCGGCATGGAACTGCACGCCCGCCAGACCATCCTCGCCGAGGGCTGCCGGGGCTCGCTGACCAAGACGCTGTTCGAGCGTTTCGATCTCGGCCGCGACTGCGATCCCCAGACCTTCGGCATCGGCATCAAGGAATTGTGGGAGATCGATCCCGCCCGCCACCGGCCGGGCAGCATCTCCCACACCGTGGGCTGGCCGCTCGATACCCGGGCCTACGGCGGCACCTTCCTCTACCACCTGGAAAACAATCAGGTGGCGGTGGGCTTCGTGGTCGGGCTCGACTACGAAAACCCGCACCTGTCACCGTTTGACGAGTTCCAACGCTTCAAGACCCATCCCTCCATCCGCCCGGTGTTCGAGGGCGGCCGGCGCATTGCCTACGGCGCCCGCGCCCTGTCGGAAGGCGGGCTTCAGTCGATCCCGCGCCTGACCTTCCCCGGCGGCCTGCTGGTCGGCGATACCGCCGGCTTCCTCAACGTGCCGAAGATCAAGGGCATCCACACCGCCATGAAATCGGCCCTGGTGGCGGCGGAAACGACGTTCGAGGCGCTCAAGGCCGGGGACGGCCCGGTCGAGGCGACGGCCTACCCGGAGCGGCTGCGACAGTCCTGGCTGTGGCGGGAGCTTTACCGGGTGCGCAACATCCGGCCGTCGTTCCACCACGGCCTGTTTGCCGGCATCGCCCTGTCGGCGCTGGACACCTACGTGCTGCGCGGCCACGCGCCGTGGACGCTCCACCACCGCGCCGACCACGCCGCCCTGCGCAAGGCCCAGGACTGTCCGAAGATCGCCTACCCCAAGCCGGATGGGATGATCAGCTTCGACAGGCCGTCGTCGGTCTTCATGTCGAACACCAACCACGAGGAGGACCAGCCGGTCCACCTGCGGCTGAAAAACCCGGACGTCGATCTTGCCACCTATGACGCGCCGGAGCAGCGCTACTGCCCCGCCGGCGTCTACGAGGTGGTGCGGCTCCAGGATTCCGACCCCGCCCGCCTGCAGATCAACGGCCAGAACTGCCTCCACTGCAAGACCTGCGACATCAAGGACCCCGCCCAGAACATCACCTGGACGGCGCCCGAAGGCGGCGGCGGGCCGAACTACCCGAACATGTAAAGGCAAAGCGGCGCTTCGCCTTCAAACCCGACAGTACATTGCGCAGCAATGTGCGGAAGGGACGGCAAAATCCTGGAGGAAGCCATAAAGTCATGAGAAGAGATCTATACGACCGGGTGCTGGCGCATCCGCAATTTGCCGAGCTGACGGCCCGGCGCAACCGCTTCAGTTGGGCGCTGACGTTGATCGTCCTGGCCGTCTACTATGCCTTCGTCTTCACCGTCGCCTACCGGCCCGACCTGCTCGGCGCACCCTTGGCCGACGGCATGACCCTTACCCTCGGCCTGGTCGGCGGCGCCGTCATCAACGTCTTCTGCTTCCTCATGACCGGCATCTACGTCACCCGCGCCAACGGCGAATTCGACACGCTCAACCGCGCCATCCTTGAGGAGGCCGGTCAATGACCCCGCGTCGTCTTGCCACCGCCGCCCTGACCGCCGCCGCCACCGCCCTGGGTGCCGCCCCGGCCCTGGCCGCCGGCGCGGCGCTCGACGGCGCCGTCGAGCGCCAGCCGGTCAACGTCATGGCAATCGCCATGTTCCTGGTCTTCGTCCTGGGCACGCTGGGCATCACCTACTGGGCCTCCAAGCGCACCCGCTCGACTTCGGACTTCTACACCGCCGGCGGCGGCATCACCGGCTTCCAGAACGGCTTGGCGATTGCCGGCGACTACATGTCGGCCGCCGCCTTCCTCGGCCTGTCGGGCATGGTGTTCGCCAAGGGCTTTGACGGCGTGGTCTACACCATCGGCTTCCTCATGGGCTGGCCGCTGATGCTGTTCCTGGTCGCCGAACGCCTGCGCAACCTCGGCCGCTTCACCTTCGCCGACGTCGCCTCCTACCGGCTGTCGCAGACGCCGATCCGCTCGCTGGCCGCCACCGGCTCGCTGGCGGTGGTGTGCTTCTACCTGATCGCCCAGATGGTCGGCGCCGGCAAGCTGATCCAGCTGCTGTTCGGCCTGGAGTACGCCTACGCCGTGGTGCTGGTCGGCGTGCTGATGATCCTCTACGTCACGTTCGGCGGCATGCTGGCCACCACCTGGGTGCAGATCATCAAGGCGGTGATGCTGCTGGGCGGCTGCACCGTGCTGGTGGTGCTGGCGCTGGCGCAGTTCGGCTTCGACTTCGACCTGCTGGTCACCAAGGCGGTGGCCAACCACAAGGCGGGCCTGAGCATTCTCAAGCCGTCGGCGGCGATGTCCGACCCGATTTCCGCGGTATCGCTGAGCTTGGCCCTGATGTGCGGGCCGGGCGGGCTGCCGCACATCCTGATGCGCTTTTTCACGGTGCCCGACGCCAAGGAGGCGCGCAAGTCGGTGTTCTACGCCACCGGCTTCATCGGCTATTTCTTCATCCTGACAGTGCTGATCGGGCTGTTGGCGATCACCATCGTCAGCACCAACCCCGAGTACCTCGACGCCAAGGGCGCCATCCTGGGCGGCGGCAACATGGCGGCGATCCACCTGTCGAAGGCGGTGGGCGGCAACGTCTTCCTGGGCTTCATCTCGGCGGTGGCGTTCGCCACCATCCTGGCGGTGGTAGCCGGGTTGACCCTGGCCGGAGCGTCGGCGGTGAGCCACGACCTGTACGCCAAGGTGTTCAAGGCCGGTCAGGCGTCGGAGCGCCAGGAGATGCTGGTGTCACGCATCGCGACGCTGGCGCTGGGGGTGATCGCCATCGTGCTGGGCCTGGCGTTCGAGAACCAGAACATCGCCTTCATGGTGGGGCTGGCGTTCGGGCTGGCGGCGTCGGTGAACTTCCCGGTGCTGCTGCTGTCGATCTTCTGGAAGGGGCTGACGACGCGGGGCGCGCTGATCGGCGGCTTTGCCGGTCTGGTGAGCTGCGTGGCAATGGTGGTGCTGGGGCCGACGGTGTGGGTGTCGGTCTTCGGCTATGCCAAGCCGATCTTCCCGTACGAGCACCCGGCTTTGTTCTCGATGACGCTGGCGTTCTTCTTCACCTGGCTGTTCTCGGTGACGGACAAGAGCCAGCGGGCGCGAGACGAAGAGGCTGCCTACAAGTACCAGTACATCCGCTCGGAAACCGGCCTGGGGGCCGAGGGGGCGGTGGCGCACTAAGCGCCCCGGTGCGACGCTCCGGCCGTGCGGGAGGAAAACCTCCCGCACGGCATTTTTATGCGAATGCTCCGGACTTGACGGAAGCCCTGGGTATGATACGCGAAAAGAACGAACATCCGTTCGCCGGCCTCTCCCTCGTTCAGTGGTAACCGCCGATGGCCTTCCTCCCGCGCATGGCCGCGCTTGCACCCCGCCGACTTGCCGATTCCGTATCGATCGCGTTGCTGGCGGGCATCGTCGCCCTGTGGTGGGCCAATCCGACGGCGATCCGCCGGGTACAGCTTCTGGTGTTCGACACCTACCAGCGGCTGGCGCCCCGCGACTATCAATCGGTAGGCGTGCGGATCGTCGATCTCGATGACACGACGCTGGCGCGTCTGGGCCAATGGCCGTGGCCTCGGGTGATGGTGGCGCGACTGGTGGACCGGCTGACCGAACTGGGGGCGACAGCGGTCGGCTTCGATATCGTCTTCGCCGAACCGGACCGCACCTCGCCACGCGCCATGGCCGATCTGTGGCGCCGCGCGGCGGGTCCCGGCGGACTGGGAGAGGGGCTTGAGGGCATCCTGCCGACCCTGCCCGACCATGACGAGGCGTTGGCGCGGGCCATCGCCAATGCCAAGGTGGTGACCGGCTTCGCGCTCACCGATGGGGCCGGCGGCCTGCCGCCGGGAAAGGCCGGCTTCTCCCACGCCGGGGATGATCCCCGGACCATTGTCCCGTCCGCCTATTCCGGCGCCATCGCCAACCTGCCGTCATTGGACGCCGCCGCCGCCGGTGTCGGTGCCTTCAATTTCACGCCGTCGGTCGACGGAGTTATCCGCCGCGTCCCCCTGTTCTTCAACGCCGCCGGACGGCTGTACCCGTCGCTGGCCGCCGAACTGCTGCGCGTCGCCCAGGGGGCGCGAGGCTACGTGGTCAAGGCGACCGACGCCAACAACGAGGCGGCCTATGGCGGCCGGGCCGGCATCGCCGCCCTCAAGATCGGCCGGATCGAGGTGCCGACCGACGCCGAGGGCCAACTCTGGCTGCATTTCACCAAACCGGCGGCCGATCGCACCGTCCCCATCTGGCGCCTGTTCGAACCCGACGTCGATCTGTCGTTGATCGAGGGCCACATCGTCCTGGTCGGCACCAGCGCCGCCGGCCTGCTCGACCTTCGCACCACGCCCCTGTCGCCGGCGGCGCCCGGTGTCGAAATTCACGCCGAGGCGCTGGAGCAGATTTTGGCGGGTGCGGCGCTCAAACGGCCGGATTGGGCCGAGGGCGCCGAAATCACCTTCATTATCGTCCTGTCGCTGGCCCTGGTCGGGCTGCTGCCGCGCCTGGGTGCGGCGTGGTGCGCCGGGATCGGCGCGCTGGCGGTGACGCTCGCCGTGGGCTCCTCCGCGGCGGCGTTCATCCGTTTCGGCTGGTTGATCGATCCGCTGTTCCCGACCCTGGCGGCGCTGGCGGTCTATCTCGCCGCCTCGACCACCGGGTATCTGCGTACCGAGTCCGAGCGGCGGCGGGTGCGCGCCGCCTTCGGCCATTATCTGGCGCCGGCGATGGTGGACCGCTTGGCCGAGCGTCCCGAACGCCTGACGCTGGGCGGCGAGACGCGGGAGATGACCTTCCTGTTCTGCGACGTCCGTGGCTTCACCACCATTTCGGAGGCGTACAAGGATGACCCGCAAGGGCTGACCCGCCTGATCAACCGCCTGCTGACGCCGCTGACCGACGCCATCCTCACCCGCCGGGGCACCATCGACAAGTACATGGGCGACTGCATCATGGCGTTCTGGAACGCCCCGCTCGATGTTCCCGGCCATGCCGAGCTGGCCTGCGAGGCCGCCTTGGCGATGTTCGAAGCCCTGGACCGGCTGGACGAGGAGCTTCGGCGCGAGGCGGCGGCCAGCGGGGTGCCCCACCACCCGCTGAGGATCGGCATCGGCCTCAACACCGGCGGCTGCGTGGTGGGCAACATGGGTTCCCGGCAGCGTTTCGACTATACGGTGCTGGGCGACGCCGTGAACCTTGCCTCGCGCCTGGAGAGCCAGTCCAAGGGCTATGGCGTCGGCGTGGTCATCGGCGAGGCGACGGCCGAGCAGACGGGCCACCGGTTCGCGCTTCTTGAACTCGATCTCATCGCCGTCAAGGGCAAGACCGAGGCGGTGCGCATCCACACCATCCTCGGCGATGACGCCGTGCGGAAGAGCCCCGGCTTCGCGCGGCTGAAGCAGGCGCACGACGCGCTCCTGACGGCCTACCGTGACCAAGCCTGGGATGAGGCGGATCGCTGTCTGGTCGAAGCCCGCGCGCGGGCCAGCGGCCATCTGGATGGGCTGTACGACCTCTACGCCCGGCGCATCGGCGAAGGCCGCGCCCTGGCGCCGGGAGAGGAGTGGGACGGCGTCTATCGCGCCACGACGAAGTAGGCCGAAATTGCCGGCTGCGCCCCGACAGCTACTCTGATATGGCTACCCATTACGGAGTAGAAACCGCATCGATGATACCGGCGACTGTCACCAGGGGTGAGGCATAGTCATGTACAGCCCGCGTCGTTTTCTGTCCCGGATCGCCGGAGGCTTGTTGCTGGGGGCGCTGGCGTCGGGCGCGGGCACGGCGGCGGCGCAGGGCATCAGCCCCCAGGCGGACCCGGGGCTGGTGCGGGAATACGACGCGGCTTTCGGACGGATGCTGCGCGATCCGACCAACCTCGATCTCACCTTCCATTTCGCCGAACTGGCCATTCGCCTGGAGAACCACGAGGCGGCGGTGGGTGCCCTGGAAAGACTCCTGCTCGTCAACCCCGACCTGCCCCGGGTCAACCTGGAACTGGGCGTGCTCTATTTCCGCCTGGGCTCGTACAAGATCGCCCGCACCTACCTGGAGCGGGCCGTGGCCGGTCCCGACGTGCCGGTGGCGGTGCGGACGCGTGTCCAGCCGTTTCTCGACGAGATCGACCGGCGCACCGCTACCAGCACCATCTCGGGCTCGGTATTCGCCGGCCTGCGCTGGCAGTCCAACGCCAACGCCTCCCCGGCCGGCGGGTCCGTGCGCACACCCTTCGGGTCGGCGGCGCTGGAGGACCAGTTCGCCAAGAAGGCCGACCTCAACGCCTTCGCCGCCGCTACGGTTGAACACGCCTACGACCTCGGGACCCAGGACGGCGATCGGTTCGTCACCGACCTCACCGCCTACGCCACCCGGCACCGCACCCAAAAGCAGCTCCAAGTCGGACTGCTGGAGTTGCGCGCCGGGCCGAAACTGGCGGTCCTGCCCGACACGCTGGACGAAACCTGGGTCCGCCCCTACGCCCTGGTCAACGGCGTGCGCCTGGGGCACCAGCCGTATTTCGGTTCCTGGGGCGGCGGCGTCGAGATCGAGACCACGGTGGACGACCGGCTGCGCCTGACCGGCTCGGCGCAACTGGCCGCCCGCAACTATCAAAATTCCGGGGAAAATCCCAATGCCCGCGAACTGACCGGGCGCGAAGGCGGCCTGGAGCTTGGCGCGGCCTACGCGCTGGCGCCACGCACGGTGCTCCAGGTGAGCGGCGGCCTGGTGGCCGAGGAGACGCGCACGGCGGGAACGACCAACCGCGAACTCAGCCTCCAGACCTCGCTGACCCACGAGTACGACGCTCCCTTCGGCCTGACCTCGGCTCCCTGGTCGGTCACCGTGTCGGCGACGCGGACCTGGACCGACTACGACGGCCCCGACCCGACCGTGGCGCCGGGCATCACGCGGGCCGACCGCGACTGGCGGTTCGGACTCGCCAACACCATCGGCCTGACCGACGACTGGGCGCTGGTGGTGAGCGGCGAGCGCGCCGTCGACCGCTCGAACCTGCCAAACTACCAATTCGACAATTGGACCGGCACCGTCGGCGTCAGTCGGACTTTCTGAGCCGGAATGCCATTACAGGGGGCGACCATGACGCGACGTGAACGCAGGCTCCTGGCGACGGTCCTGACGACCTTGCCGCTGACGGCGCTGACCCACGCCCCGATCCAGGCCCAGGCGGCCGAGATCGATGTCGGCGTCGCCGCCGCCGTCAATCCGGCGGTGACCGGCGTATCGGCGGGCCGGGGCGAGCGGCTGTTGGTGGTCGGCACCGACATCGCCTTTCGCGAGCGCATCGTCACCACGGCCGGCGGCAACACCCAGCTTCTGTTCCTCGACCAGTCGACGCTGACCGTCGGCCCCAATTCCGACCTGACGATCGACGAGTTCGTCTTCGACCCCGACACCTCCGCCGGCAAGCTGTCGGC
>DASPMK010000278.1:0-2828 GCA_035627075.1 Azospirillaceae bacterium | reverse complement strand
CAATTGAGCGGCAATTTTTGAAATAGTGGCCGGACCGACGGACCGCCCTTCGGCCGGCTTGGTCTGCGCCGTTACTTGCGGACCCGGGCCAGACGGCGGGCGTTTGCGCTGGCGCGGCGGTGGAAGGCGGGCAGGCCGGCGCCGGCCAGGCTGGCCGCGGACTCGACGAAGTGCATGCCGGCGTTCATGCCGGCGCTCAGGCTCTCTTCCCACCAGCGGCGCTGCACGTCCACCAGGTCGAAGGGGGAGCGGCAGGTGCCGACGCCGGCCATCGCCAGCGTCGCCGCCTGCACCGGGCCGGTGAACAGCGCCATCCAGGCGTGCTGAAGCTCGGCCACGCCGACCGCCATGGCGGTGGTCGCCTCGGCCACCGCCTCGACCTTTTCGGCGCCCATGCGCATGAACTCGGGATCGGTCACCGACAGGGGATCGGTCAGGGTTTCCGCCATCATCGCCGTGCGGAAACCGATGGTGCGCGCCGCCGCGACGCTCAGTTCGCCGTGCTTGCCGGCGGTCTTCGCCAGATCGTTCACCACCGCCGCCAAACGTGTGGCGGGGCCCGCGGGGTTGGCTCGCCGAGCCGCCATGTGTACCGTCCTTTTGCGCTGCAACAGGAAACCCCTTCCAACGCCTGGCGCCGGAAGGGGTTCCGAAGCGGCCGGTTTTACGCCGAACGCAACGCGCGGTCCAGGTCTTCGACGATGTCCTGCGGATCCTCGAGCCCGACCGACAGGCGGATGAGGTCCGGGCGGATGCCGGCCTTCGCCTTGTCCTCGGGCGCCACCTTGGCGTGGGTGGTGGTGTCCGGGTGGGTGATCAGGCTCTTGGCGTCGCCGAGGTTGTTGGAGATCAGCACCATCTTCAGCCCGTTCATCAGGCGGAAGGCCTCGTCCCGGCCGCCCGCGATGCGGAAGGCGACCATGGTGCCGCCGCCGGTCATCTGCCGGCGCGCCAGATCGTGCTGCGGATGGCTGGGCAGGGTGGGGTAGAGCACCTGGGTCACCTTCGGGTGGCCGGACAGGAACTCCGCCACCATGGTGGCCGCCGCGGTCTGGGCGTTCACGCGCAGCTCCAGCGTCTCCAGGCCCTTGGCCAGCACCCAGGCGTTGAACGGGCTGATGGTCGGGCCGGTGTGGCGGACGAAGGGGTGGATGACGTCGGTGCCGAACTTGGCGTCGGTCAGGATGATGCCGCCCAGGCAGCGGCCCTGGCCGTCGATGTGCTTGGTGGCGGAATAGACGACCACGTCGGCGCCGAACTCCAGCGGGCGCTGGAGGACGGGGGTGGCGAAGGCGTTGTCCACCACCACCTTGGCCCCGGCGGCGTGGGCGAGGTCGCACACCGTCTTGATGTCGACGATCTCCAGTCCCGGATTGGACGGAGTCTCCAGGAACACCGCGGCGGTGGGCTGCGACAGCGCCTCTTCCCACGCGGCGAGGTCGGTGCCGTCGATCAGCACCGGCACGATGCCGTAGCGCGGGCACAGGTTCTTGATGACGTGCAGGCACGAGCCGAACAGCGCGAACGGCGCCACGATGCGGTCGCCGGCCTTGAGGAAGCTCATCAGCGACGCGAACACCGCGGCCATGCCGGAGGTGGTGGCGTAGGCCCACTCCGCGCCCTCGTAGGCGGCGAGGCGGTCCTCGAACATGGCGCAGGTCGGGTTGCGGAAGCGCGAGTAGACCTGGCGCTGGCCGTCGTTGAGGAAGGCGCCCTCCGCCTCCTCGGCCGAGGCGTAGACGAAGCCGGAGGTCTGGAAGATCGCTTCCGAGGTCTCGTCGAAGCCGGAGCGCTGGGTGCCGCCGTGCACCAGCTTGGAGCGCGGGCGAAGCCCGGCGACGTTGGGTTTGCGGGTATCGGTCCTGGACATGGCCGCCTCTCTGCTGTCCCGCGGCCGGGGGGCGTGCCGGCCGCACAAACAAAAACGCCCCGACCGTCCACAGGTCGAGGCGCGGACGCGGCTCGGACCTCTTTAGCGGATTGTTTTACGTGGCCCGCAAGCCGGTCGCCCAAATCACCACGTGGCGACGGTTTTAGGCCGGGCGGCGCGGCCGCGTCAAGCATCCGTGGTGTGACCACCTCCCCCACGGACCGCCCGCGTGCGGCAACGTCACGCAGGACTATGCGGAAGGTGGCGATTGCCATTGCTGATTTGTCGGATCATAGAGAACTGAACTTTCTTCATACGCCGGTGATGCCGTGCAGTACCGCAAGGTTCAGGAACGCCACTTCACGCGGTTCATCGTCACCGGGCGCCTGACCGGCCAGGGCGGCGGCGACGGTGTGCGCGACCTGATCGCCGAGCTGAAGCGCCCCACTGACCGCCGCTGCGTCATCGACCTGACCGGGCTGGAGTTCATCGATTCCGCCGGCATCGGCATGCTGCTGGTGGTGAACGGCGAGGCGGTCTCGGCCGGCAAGGCCGTCGCCATGCTGGCCGGCGAGGGGCAGGTTCTGCGCGTGGTGACGCTGACCCGCATCTCCATGATCATCCCGCTGTACGAGAGCCTGGACGCCTACGTCGCCGCCTGCGTGCCGGAGGAGGTGCTGTCCCACCACCCCTGCGCCCCCGACGAGAACCCTCTGGCCATCGCCGCCCGTGCCCTGACGGTGAGCGCCGTCTGAGCGGTGCCGGCGTGCCGCGAAGCGGTGTGTGCAGAGTGTGGATTTTTTCGAGACTTAACGATTGGGAAACCCCGGACTTCGCACCCTGGTGGAAACGCCGTTTCTAGGGTGCACAAGGCATGTTCAGAAAATTGTCCCTGGTGACCAAGCTTCTGCTGGTCATTGGTTTGGTGACCGTCGTCGGTCTCGGCGCCGGGGTGGTC
>DASPMK010000277.1:0-7642 GCA_035627075.1 Azospirillaceae bacterium | reverse complement strand
TCCACCGGGATGCCGCGGCCGTTGTCGCGCACGGTGACGGTGCCGTCGGTGGCCAACTCCAGATCAATGCGGGTGGCGTGGCCAGCCACCGCCTCGTCCATGGCGTTGTCCAGGACCTCGGCGACAAGATGGTGCAGGGCGCGTTCGTCAGTGCCGCCGATATACATGCCGGGCCGACGGCGCACGGGCTCAAGCCCCTCCAGCACCTCGATGTCAGAGGCGGAGTAGCTGTCGGCTTTGCGGGCCGTGTTCTCGAAAAGATCGCTCATAGCCGCGAATATAGGAATTCCGTCAGCGTCAACGCAAGCGGATGCTGTGGTAGCATCTGAGCGACACACTAGATTTTGACGCGATTTTGTCAATCCATAGGAGAGAGCCGATGGTTTTGCCCGCCGAACCGGTAGAGGCCATCCCCGATCTCACCCAGGGACCGGCCTTGCGCGCCATCGCCATGCCGGGCGACACCAACCCCAACGGCGATATCTTCGGCGGCTGGCTTCTGGCGCAGATGGACTTGGCCGGGGGAACGGTGGCGTGGCAGCGGGCGAAAGGGCGCGTGGCGACGGTCGGCGTAGAGGCCATGACCTTCCACAAGCCGGTGTTCGTGGGCGACGAGGTCAGCTGCTACGCGCGAATCCTGCGGGTCGGGCGGAGCTCGATCCGAGTGCAGATCGACACCTGGGTGCGGCGGTTCCGCACCGGCGAGCCGATCAAGGTCACCGAGGGCGTGTTCACCTTCGTCGCCATCGACGAAAGGGGCGAGCCCCGGCCCGTGCCGCCGGAGTGATCGGCTATCGGAGGCAAGAGCGGCTTATGACCGACATCGGGGAGCGCGGAGCGCTCCCCTGCCGGTCCAGGAGCGGTGAATGCACCTGGCGCCCAGACAAGGTTTGGTAACGACGACCCTATGAGTTACTGGCTGCTGCCACCCGGGGGCGGGCTGCCGGCCCCACCGCCGCCCGGCGAGGTCGAGGTGCCGCCCGCCCCGCCGCTGGGCGAGGTGGGCGAGGTGCCGCCGGACGAGGAAGCCGGAGGGCTGGTCGTGGTAGTGCCGCCACCGCCGGTGTCGCCCCCCTGGTCGCACGCGGCGACGCCAAGCAGCAACATGGGGACGGTCAGGAGCCAAAGCTTGCTTCTCATTGGGAGTTCTTCCTCTTCGCGTTACGTGTGTGGTGGGTTCACCGGTGAGGTTGCTTGCCGGTTCCTAGGCCGACGGCGTGGGCTATCCGCGCGGCCGTTGGAAGTGGCTGTCCACTGACAGACAAGCTAACGTCGAGAGAGGCAAAGTTATTCCGTGCGGTAACGTGAGAAACGCTCTCGCCCACGTCATAGCCTGATGGGCGACGGTGGGTAGCCATTCACCATATTCCCACCGCTTTCGACATATCCGTGGTCTCCCAAGTTTGGTAGGCCGTGTGACGACTTTTCTAAGGGGCTTTCGGCCTGTTGCGCCGAGGTGTTGCCGACGACGGGAATGGCAGGAGCGGGGAGCACCCATGTTTCGGCCTGTTCGAATGGTATTCAGGGGCTGCGGTCGACCTGGGTGAGAATTCCGGATGACGAAAGGCCGGCGTAATGGCCGGCGGGAAAAGTCACGCGGTTTTTCGTTGACGACGCGAATCGCCTATGATTCTCTCCGCAGATGGCTGCAATCACTCATATTAATCAAGGAATGAACCGGGTGGCGCGCTCGTTGATCGGGGCGTTGGTCGGTGCTGCGGTGGTCGGATATTTCGCCTACTACGCGATCCAGGGTGATCGCGGGTTGCTTGCCTTGAAGCAACTACAAGGCGAAATCGAACGTGCCCACCAGATATTGGATCAGGTGCGCTCTGAGCGCCAATATATTGAGCAACGTGCGCATCTGCTGCGACCGGACAACCTTGATGCCGACATGCTGGACGAGCGTGTCCGGCTCATTCTCAATCTCTCCCATCCTGATGATCTGGTGGTTCATTTGCGGCGCCGAGACGGTGAGGCGGATATGTCAACCATGCCCGCACAGAAGGGTGGCGAGGCAGTTCGTTGATCCGATTGGCGTTTAACTGAAAATAGGTTAAGCGCAATTTTCGCAGAAAAAACAATATGTTGCAGCGCACACGGTGTACGTGCGGACTTGCCAAAGGCGAGGATGCGGGGTAAATCTCTCCCAACCAATACGGCTGGGCCGCGATTGGCGGGGCCCGCAACAAACGGGGGAGGTGTTCTTGGCTACACCAAGACGTCGTGCCAAGCCGGCAACCGAAACCGAAAGTAAGCCTGAGATCGTTCCGGAAGAACTGATCCGCCACTACCGTGACATGCTGCTGATCCGCCGCTTCGAGGAGAAGGCGGGGCAACTTTACGGCATGGGCCTTATTGGCGGTTTTTGCCATCTCTACATCGGCCAGGAGGCCGTGGTGGTGGGCGTGCAGGCGGTGCTGGGGGATGAAGACAGCGTCATCACCAGCTATCGCGACCACGGCCACATGCTGGCCTGCGGCATGGACGCCAAGGGCGTCATGGCCGAGCTTACGGGGCGTCGCGGCGGCTACTCCAAGGGCAAGGGCGGCTCGATGCACATGTTCAGCCGCGAGAAAAAATTCTACGGCGGCCATGGCATCGTTGGCGCCCAGGTGCCGATCGGTACCGGGCTCGCCTTCGCTAACCAGTACAAGGAGGATGGTGGCCTGTGCGCCACCTATCTGGGCGACGGTGCGATTAACCAGGGACAGGTTTACGAGAGCTTCAACATGGCAGCTCTCTGGAAATTACCTGTTTTGTACATCATCGAGAACAACAAGTACGCCATGGGCACCTCGCAGGAGCGTGGTGCCGCCGGTGAGCTTTTTCGGCGCGGTGAGCCCTACGGTATTCCCGGGCGCCAGGTGAACGGTATGGACGTGGTGACCGTGCGCGAAGCAGCGGCCGAAGCCGTCGAGTACATCCGCGCCGGCAACGGGCCGATGATCCTGGAAATGAAGACCTACCGCTATCGCGGCCACTCCATGTCGGACCCGGCGAAATACCGGACCAAGGAGGAGGTCAACAAGATGCGGCAGGAATCCGACCCCATCGACAATCTCAAGAAACTCCTCCTGGAAAACGGCTGGGCCAACGAGGACGCGCTGAAGGAGATCGACCGGGAGGTAAAGGCGATCGTTACCGAAGCCGCCGAGTTCGCGCAGCAGAGCCCCGAGCCCGATCCGTCCGAGTTGTGGACGGACGTGCTGATCGAACGCTGAAACGGGGGCTGACATGCCGATGGAAATCCTGATGCCGGCGCTCTCGCCCACCATGACCGAGGGCAAGCTGGCCAAATGGCTGAAAAACGAGGGTGACGAGATCAAGGCCGGTGACGCCATCGCCGAGATCGAAACCGACAAGGCCACCATGGAGGTGGAAGCCGTCGACGAAGGCCGGATCGGCAAGATTCTGGTCGCTGCCGGCACCGAGGGCGTGGCGGTGAACACGCCCATCGCCATCATCCTGGGCGATGGCGAAACAGCCACGGAAAATCTGTCCAATATCGAGGAGTCGCCGCCCACCACGACGGCTCGGCCGGTGGTGAACGGCGAGGCGACGCATTCGACCCTGCCCATGTCGCCGGAAAGCGGAGCGGCCAAGCCGCCGTCGTCCGACGAAGATCGCTTCTATGCCACCACCGCCAAGCAGACGGTGCGCGAGGCGTTGCGCGACGCCATGGCGGAAGAAATGCGGCGCGACGGCACTGTGTTTTTGATGGGCGAGGAGGTCGGCCAATACCAGGGGGCCTACAAGGTGTCCCAGGGAATGCTCGACGAGTTTGGAGCCAAGCGCATCGTCGATACCCCGATCACCGAGCATGGCTTCGCCGGTCTGGCGGTGGGCGCGGCGTTCGGCGGGTTGCGGCCGATCGTCGAGTTCATGACCTTCAATTTTGCCATGCAGGCGATCGACCACATCATCAACTCGGCAGCCAAGACGCTTTATATGTCGGGCGGTCAGATGGGTTGCCCCATCGTCTTTCGTGGCCCCAATGGCGCTGCGGCGCGCGTCGGTGCCCAGCACTCCCAGGAATATTCGAGCTGGTACGCCCACTGTCCGGGTCTGAAGGTGGTCGCCCCCTATTCGGCGGCGGACGCCAAAGGCCTGCTGAAGGCGGCCATCCGCGACCCCAATCCGGTGATTTTCCTGGAGAACGAGATTCTCTACGGCCACTCGTTCGAGGTGCCGACCGATCCCGACTTCATCGTTCCCATCGGCCGTGCCAAGGTACTGCGCCAGGGCACCGACGTGACCATCACCGCTTTCTCGCTGATGGTCGGGCACGCGCTGGCCGCCGCCGAGCGGTTGGCGGGCGAGGGGATCAGCGCCGAGGTGATCGACCTGCGAACCATCCGCCCGCTCGATACCCACACCATCGTCGAGAGTATCCAGAAGACCAATCGGCTGGTGTCGGTGGAGGAAGGCTGGCCATTCGCCGGCATCGGCGCGGAACTGGCGGCGCAGATGATGGAGCATGCCTTCGACTGGCTGGACGCGCCGATCACGCGCGTAACCGGCAAGGACGTGCCGCTGCCCTACGCCGCCAACCTGGAAAAGCTGGCCCTGCCGCAGCCCGACGACATCGTCGAGGCGGCCAAGGCCGTGTGCTACCGCCGCTGACGCAAGGGCTGATCCATGCCGATTGAAATTTTGATGCCGGCGCTCTCGCCTACCATGACCGAGGGCACGCTGGCCAAGTGGCTGAAGAGCGAAGGTGACGAGATCAAGGCCGGTGACGTGCTGGCCGAGATCGAGACCGACAAGGCCACCATGGAAGTGGAGGCGGTCGATGAAGGCCGCCTCGGCAAAATTCTGGTGGCAGCCGGCACCGCCGGTGTCGCGGTGAACCAGCCTATCGCCGTCCTTCTGGAGGAGGGCGAGGAAACCGGCGCCATCGCCGCCAAGCCGGCGCCCAAGGCCGAAGTTCCGATGCCGGCGGCCGGGCCTGCTCCTGCTCCTGCTCCGGCATCGGCGAGCCATGCTGCCCGTCCCAACGGGGCGGCGCACGGCGACCGGGTGTTCGCCAGCCCGCTCGCCCGCCGTCTGGCGGCCCAGGCAGGCATCGAGCTTGCTATGATCCGGGGCAGCGGTCCCAATGGGCGTATCGTTCGGGCCGACGTGGAAGCCGCAGCCAAGGGCGGTGCTCCCGCCCGTCCGCCGGCTGCGGCCGAACCCGCCGTGGCGGCGCTGGCCCAGGTCGCGGCCGGTCCCGCCCCGGCGGCCAAGCCCGCTCCCGTCCCGGCGGCGGGGGGCAATGCCAAGGAGCTCTCCGACAAGCTGGGGATGCGCTACAAGGAAGTTCCCAATACGTCGATGCGCAAGACCATCGCGCGCCGCCTGACCGAGGCCAAGCAGACGGTGCCGCACTTCTACCTGACCATCGACTGTCAGGTGGACGAACTGCTGAAGGTCCGGGCCGAGCTGAATTCACGGTCGGATGACTATAAGCTGTCGGTCAACGACTTCGTCATCCGCGCGGTGGCCTTGGGGCTGAAGAAGGTGCCGGCGGCCAACGCCGCGTGGTCCGACGACGCCATCTTGATGTACGACAACGCCGACGTGTCGGTGGCGGTGGCGACGCCTTCGGGCCTTATCACCCCGATCATCAAAACGGCCGAGGGCAAGGGGCTGGCCCAGATCTCCAACGAGATGAAGGACCTCGCCAAGCGGGCGCGCGACGGCAAGCTTAAGCCCGAGGAGTACCTGGGCGGCACTTTCTCCGTTTCCAACCTTGGCATGTTCGGCATCCGCCAGTTCGAGGCAATCATCAACCCGCCGCAAGGCTGCATCCTGGCCGTCGGTGCGGGCGAGCAGCGGCCGGTGGTCAAGGACGGAGCTTTGGTGGTGGCCACGGTGATGACTTGCACCCTGTCCGCCGACCACCGGGTGGTGGACGGCGCCGTGGGCGCCGAGTTCCTGGCGGTCTTCAAGAAGTACATCGAAGACCCGCTGACCATGCTGCTCTGACGGACGGGGGGAACGAACCGTGGCGGATCAATACGACATCATCGTCATCGGCGGCGGCCCCGGCGGCTACGTCGCCGCCATCCGGGCAGCCCAGCTCGGCATGAAGACCGTGCTGGTCGAGCGCGAGCATCTGGGTGGCATCTGCCTCAACTGGGGCTGTATTCCGACCAAGGCGCTGCTGCGTTCGGCCGAGGTCTTCACCAACATGAAACATGCCGATGCTTTTGGATTATCTGTCAAAGACATCGGCTATGATCTTAAGAAGGTGGTGGAGCGGTCCCGCAAGGTGGCTTCACAACTGTCGGGCGGGGTGAAGCACCTTCTGAAGAAGAACAAGGTCACCGTCCTCGACGGCCAGGGCAAGTTGCTCGGCGGCGGCAAGGTCGGGGTGGAGAAGGACGGCAAGGCGGTCGCCGATCTGGCGGGCAAGCACATCATCATCGCCACCGGCGCCCGCGCCCGCGTGCTGCCGGGCCTGGAGCCCGACGGCAAGCTGGTGTGGACCTACAAGGAGGCGATGGTTCCCGACATCATGCCGAAGTCCTTGCTGGTGGTCGGCTCCGGCGCCATCGGCATCGAATTCGCCAGTTTCTACCGCCAGCTTGGCGTCGAGGTGACGGTGGTGGAGGTGATGGAGCGGGTGTTGCCGGTGGAGGACGAGGAAATCTCAGTCTTCGCCCGCAAGTCCTTCGAAAAGCAGGGCATGAGGATTCTCACCGCGACCACGGTGAAGGGGCTGAAGCGCAATGGCGTCAACGTTACCGCCACGCTGGAGGGTAACGGCAAGTCCCAGGACATCACCATCGACCGCGTCATCATGGCGGTCGGCATCGCTCACAACACCGAGAACCTCGGGCTGGAGAACACACGCGTCCGCCTGGATCGCGGCCACATCGTCGCCAACGAGTGGCTCCAGACCGACGAGCCCGGCGTCTATGCCATCGGCGACGTCACCGGGCCGCCGTGGCTCGCCCACAAGGCCAGCCACGAAGGGGTAATCTGTGTCGAGAAGATCGCCGGGCTGAACGACGTCCACCCCCTGGACATGCGCAAGATTCCCGGCTGTACCTACTGCACGCCGCAGGTGGCGTCGGTCGGGCTGTCCGAGAAGAAGGCCAAGGAGAAGGGTTACGAGGTCAAGATTGGCCGGTTCCCCTTCGTCGGCAACGGCAAGGCCATCGCGCTGGGCGAGCCGGAGGGCATGGTCAAGACGGTGTTCGACGCGCGTACCGGCGAACTTCTGGGTGCTCACATGGTCGGGGCCGAGGTGACGGAGTTGATCCAGGGCTACACCATCGCCAAGACCCTGGAGACCACCGAAGCCGAGTTGATGCATACGGTGTTCCCGCATCCGACGCTGTCGGAAATGATGCACGAGAGCGTGCTGGACGCCTACGGCCGGGCAATCCATTTCTAAGGAAGGCGAGGGGGCCTCGTTCAAGTCCCCTCGACCCCGTTTCCCGATTCTGTCATCTTCCCGGCAGGAACAAACCAAGAGTCCAGGCATGTCCGAGGCTTCGCCGACCGATCGCGTCCGCCACCCCGAAAAGGCCCACCGGCCCGATAACCCGGTTCAGCGCAAACCCGCGTGGATCCGGGTCAAGGCACCGGTGAGCGAGGAGTATCATGAGACGCGCAGGTTGATGCGCGGCCTGACGCTCCATACCGT
>DASPMK010000276.1:0-6326 GCA_035627075.1 Azospirillaceae bacterium | reverse complement strand
CGCGACCCCGAGGCGCGCGCCGCCTATGAGCAGACCCTGCTGCGCATCGAGGCGCTGGCCATCCTGTACCGCCAGCTCCACGAGAGCGGCACCGGCACCCATGTGGATGTGGTGCGCTATCTCGACGAGCTGTCCGAGACGGTGACCGACAGCCAGCCCGGCGCAGCGCGGGGGGTCACCATCGAAATCGCGGCCGAGCCGGTCCAGGCCGGACTCTATGAGGCGATGCCGCTGGGCCTGATCGTGGTGGAGTTGCTGACCACCAGCCTGCGCCACGCCTTCCCCAGCGAGGGCTGGGTCCGGCTGACGCTGACCCGCACCGGCGACAAGCTGGCCCGGCTGGAAATCGCCGACAACGGCCGAGCCCTGCCCGCCGGATTCGATGAGGACATGGACACCGGCATGATGCTGGTGGAAGCGCTCGCCGGTCAGCTCGGCGATGGACTGAACACCGAAAGCACCCCGCACGGCAGTGCCGCCAGCTTCACCTTCCCCGTCTGGAACTGACCGGCGTGCGATGCGATGAACGGCCTTCAGCTGTGGGAACAGCCGCAGCGGCCCTGGCCGTGCCCATGCCCGCGCTCGTGACAGCCCTGGCTGTCATCGGTCGGTTCGTCGTCCTCGTGCTCGTGGTGCTCATGGGGGTGGGCCAGCGCCTCGGCCGGCGTCACCGTTCCGGCCAGGAAATCCTTCACCGCCCGCACCGGGTTCGTCTCGCCCGTCGTCACGCAACGGATGCCGCGCCGGACCATATGGTTGATGAAGCCTTGCCCCGAAGCCCCTGTGATCACCGCCCGCACCTCGTCGACCGGGTGCTCGCCGCCGCCACCGAAATGGTGAAGGATCATCTCCGGCGGGAAATCCCAGCGCTTGAGCAGATGCGGTTCCCGCCCCGCTTCGGCCTCGAAGACCAGAAAACGCCTGGCGCGACCACCATGAGAGGCGACTGTTTTGAAGTCTTGAGTGGCAACAGCGATCTTCATCGACACGCTCCGATGTCTATGGCCCCGAACGGAACAAGCAATCCCGTCAGGATGGTTCGGCTGATACTCTCATTGAACCATATCAACCGATCGACTCCGCATCAAACGACCGATGCTTGCTCCGGCGGCGGAAAAGGCAGAAAGTGCCCCTCCCTTGAGAACATCAGGAAAGACCGGTGCGGGACGTGAGGAAAGTCGACATCGATGCGGCCTGGCAGGGACTAGCTCAATGCCGCGGCTGCGGCGTGCGGGATCTCGTCCTCTTCGCCGACCTGAGGGAAGAGGACTTCAAGCTCATTCACCTGCCCATCGACGAGCTTCTGTACTCGCCCGGCGCCACCCTCTACCATGTGGGCGACGAACCGGGGCCGGTGTTCACCGTGCGCTCCGGGCTGGTGAAACTGGTCCAGTACCTGCCCGACGGCAGCCAGCGCATCGTGCGCGTGCTGCGCCAAGGTGACCTTGCCGGGCTGGAGGCGCTTCTGGGCGGGCCCTATCAGCACACCGCCGTAGCGTTGCACCCCACGCTGACCTGCCGCATCCCGCGCGCGGTGGTCAGGCGCCTGTCGGAGCAAACCCCCCGGCTCCATCAGCAACTCATGCGCCGCTGGCAGATGGCGGTCGAGCGCGCCGACGCCTTCCTGGTCGATCTCGGCACCGGTTCCTCACGCGCCCGGGTGGCGCGGCTGTTCCTGATCCTGGTGGGCGACCGGCCCGACCACGAGTGTGAACTGTTCGGCCGCGAGGACCTGGGCGCCATGCTCGGCATCACCACCGAAACGGCCAGCCGCATGGTTGCCGATTTCAAGCGCCTGGGCCTGCTGACCGAACTGCGGCCCAACTACTTCCGCTGCGACGTGAAAGGTCTGCAGGCGGTCGGCGACGAGAATTGAGAGGGCGGTGCCCCCGGCGCCGCCCTCCGCCATACATCAGGCAAATCAGGCGATCTTGGCCTTTTCAGCATCCAGGGCGGCGACGGCCTCCGCCAAGACGCCTTGAAGCTGGGCCAGAAGGCCGCCCGCGTCATCCCGCGCTGCCGCCTCGATGCGCCGGGCCAGCGCCATCAGCTTGGGGCAGCCGAAGATACCGGCCACGCCGGCCAGCTTGTGGGCGTGGGTTTCCATGCTGACGACATCGCCGGCCACCGAAGCCTCCATCAAAGAAGCGCGCGACGCGGTGATGGACGCCTTGGCACCATCGAGCAGCGAGGCCACCTTGGCTGGCGGCAACACCTCCAGCAACTGGCTTACCGGCGCGGTGTCGAACACCCGGTCGGGATCGGAAACGGTGAGCACCGGCGCCGGCAGCGGCGGCGCGTCGATCGCGAACAGCCGTTGCAGCACCGCGTTCAACTCGGTGGGATTGAGGGGCTTGACCAGGATGCCGGTCATCCCGGCGGCGATGCAACGGTCGGCGTCGCCATCGAGAAGGTTGGCGGTCATGGCCAGAATGGGAGTGCGCGCCGCACGCTCCTCGGGCATGGCCCGGATATGGCGGGTGGCCTCCACTCCGTCCATCTCCGGCATCTGCACGTCCATCAGGATCATGTCGTAATCCTGCTCGCGCACCGCCATCACCGCCTGACGGCCATTGGCGGCCACCGTGACCACATGCCCGTCGCGCTCCAGCATGGCCTTGATGACCATCTGGTTGACCTTCACATCCTCCGCCACCAGCACGTACAGCGGCGGCAAGGGGTCGCTTGCCATTTCTTCATGCCCGATCTCGTCAGGGGTTTCGCTCGGCGGGGTCTGCGGTTCCTCGGTCACGTCGTCCTCGTTTCACTTCCAGCCCTGGGCATCATTCCACACGGGCCGCGAACTTGTAGCCTTGTCCATGATAGGTGACGATCAGCCGCGGCGAGCGGGAATCATCGCCAAGCCGCCGTCGCAGACGGCTGACCAGGGTATCGATGCTGCGGTCGGTCACCGCCCGGTGCGGCCCTGAGGTGGCGTCGATGATCTGGTCGCGCGTCAGCAGGCGTCCGGCACGCGTGGCCAACGCGGCCAATACGTCGAATTCGGCCTTGGTCAGCGGCACCTCCGCGCCATCGGCCGACGTGAGCCGACGGTCCACGAGGTCGAGCGCCCAACCGTCGAAGCGCACCACCGTGCCGTTGCGCCCCTGCGCCGCCCGGCGCCGCAGCACGCTTTTGATACGGGCGAGCAGCACGCGCGGCTCGAACGGCTTGACGACATAGTCGTCGGCGCCAAGTTCCAACCCCACCACCGTATCCATGTCCGAGCCGCGGGAAGTGACGAAGACGATGCCGACGTCGGATTGGCGCCGAAGCTCCTGCGCCAGCGCCAGACCGTCCGCTCCCGGCAGGTTGATATCGAGAAGCACGAGGTCTACGCGGTTGGCGGTCAGCGCCCGGCGCATCTCGGTGCCGTTGCCGACATCGACCACCTTGAAGCCGGCCTCCGCCAGATAGGCGGCAACCATGGCGCGGGTCGCCATGTCGTCCTCGACGATCAGCACATGGTTGCGCCCGTCCAACACCGCCCCCCGAAAGTTGCCGCTACTCCGGCCGATACCCACGGGAGGGTCGGCACGCTGTGGTTGGGGTTCACCTCAACATATGGATATCTAGTCGATTTCCGAGCTGAACACCAGTGTGCGTTGTATTATCCGGCGCCCCCCGCTCCCGGCAGGCCGCCGCGCCGACGCCCGGTCCACAACTCCCGCGCCAGGGCGTCCGCCTCGGCCGGCGTGTCCGCCCGCCCCAGGAGTTTCAGCGCCACCGCCGCCGTGCCGGTCACCACCGCCGTGGCCACCGGGTCCTCGCTCTCGCCCCACCACAGCGCCGCCAGCCGCGCCGGATCCAGATCTCCCTCGGCCACTTGGGCGGCATGGGCGAACAGAGCCGGCCATTCCTCCGTGAACAGGGCATCGCCTTCGACCCGGAACACCTCGGTCACCTTCTCCGGGCGCCGCTCGGCCTCGCCCCCTTCCCCTTTCAGCACCGCCATCCGGGGCTGGCCCAGCAGATGCGCCGCACCCTGGTGCAGATCGCGGTAGGGCGGATGGGCGACACCGATGATCTGCGCGGGCGCCGAGAACGGATTGAGCTTGCGCGCCATGGTGTGCAGCGGGCTGCGCAGACCCAGAATCGGCTTCAACCCCATGATGGCGTGCATCGGCGCGCTGATCCGCTCCAGCGAAAGGTAGGCGAAACCCCGATTTTCCAGGACCCGCGCCGCCGTCTCCAGCGAATCCGCCGGCGGCAGCCCCAGCGCGGTCAACACCGTGCCGGTGTAGAGGCGCCCCGGCGTGTGGCCGTCCAGCCCATGCATGAACACCTTGATGCCGTTCTCGACCAGCAGAAGGGCCGACAACAGGAACCAGGGCGACCGCCGTCGCTTGCCGGCGTAGCACGGCCAGTCCAGGTCCACCGCCGGCGCCCCCGCCGGCACGGCCAGGGTCTCCCGCGCCGCCTTGACGAAACCGGCCACCTCCTCCGGCGTCTCGCCATGCATGCGCAGCAGGCACAGGTAGGCGCCAAGCTGCACCGGCTCCACCTGCCCGTTGAGGATCATGCGGGCCGCCTCGACCGTCTCCTCCAGCGTCAGTGGGCGCGACAGCGTCGGCCCCTTGCCGAGGATGCGGACGAAGCGGGCAAACGGATGTTCCTCGACGTCGGTAATGGGACGGGTCTGCAAGGCGCGGCCTCCATGTGGCTTTGGCATCGAACTCAGCAATACCCAGTTTAACGGGCGGCGGCGGGATCGGGACAAAAAAACGTCGAGCCGCATCGCTTGGTTAACACTGCATTAACCAAAACGCGACTAGGGTGCGCCCGTCAACACCGAGGGCCCGCCATGAGCTACTTCCTGTTGGTCGTCGCCTGCCTCGCCGGGCAGCCCGGCACCGCTTCCTGCTCCCAGGAGCGGATCGCCCTGCCGGAAATCCGCAACGAGTCGGCCTGCTATCTGGCCAGCCGGTTGCGCCTGCAAGACTGGATGGCCGACCATGGCGACCGCCGCGTGGTGGATGCCCGCTGCTCCGTCGTCGACCTTAAGGCCGCCCAGAACGGAGCGGCGCCCCGCGCGACCGGCTCTCTTCCCTGATCCTGCGGCTGCGACGCGGCCCCGCCTTTGCTTGGTTAACAAACGATTCGCATGGTTAAACATTTGTACACGAATCGATGGCTAGGCTTCCAGGCGTCCGGATTCCTCCTCCGAAACCCTTTCATCCTGGTGATCCGCCATGACCTGTGATGTCGACACGATCGAGCGCACGTCGATCGTCACCTACGGCCTCCTGCGCGAGTTGCACGACGTGCTGGCCGACCCCAAGGAACCCGATGAGGTCAGCCTGGGTCTGCTGATGGGCTTGGCCATGTTCCTGGACGACAAGATCGGCCCGATGCGCGCCAAGCGCCTGATGTCGGAAGCGCCGACCATCGTCTTGAAGACCGACGCCCACGTTACAAGTGACCAGCTGCGCCGTGTGATCCCGGTCCTGCGTGCTTTCGGCGAGCACCTGGAAACCTTGGCCATCCCGGCCGAGCGCCGGATCAAGAATAAAGTCATCTGATTCTTCGGCGGGGGTGTGACGACGATCACACCTCCACCCGCTGCTTTCCCGGCATCCTCCCGATAAAGGAAAACACACGCCCTGGGGGAGGGGAGGAAAATGCGGACGGTAAGCAGGCTGGCGGCCCCTTTGGCCGTGATATACGTCCTTTCCATGCTGCTGATCGCGGTACTGACCTCGGGCCGCGACGCCTCGGCGGATGCGGTGGACCAAACGGACCCGGTTACCGCTCCGCCGGGCAATGCCGGGTGATTGCGGTAATTTCGACTTGCTTCCCGGCGGCGAAAAGGCGTTCCCTATAGAAGAAGTTATCTAAGGGACCGACGCTCGCCCATGAACTGGGTAACCGCACTGGCCGTGGTGGCCATCATCACCGGGGCGACCATGACGGTGGTCGTTCTGCTGGCGCTCGCCACCTTGCGCCGCAATATCGACGATACCGTGGTCCGGCAGGCTCAGCAGATCAAGCGTCTGACCGAAGCCGTTGCCGCGCTGACCCTTCAGCAACAGCAGCACCAGACCCGCATCCAGGAACTCACCGAGGCCAGCCGCCGCCTGTCGGACCGCCTCGGCGACCGCGACGAGTCCGGCCGCGCCAACGGATCGGCCCGCCTGCTGCACTGATCTCCCATGACCACCACCCAATCCCCCGCCCCCGAGCGGTCGCGCGAGCGCGACCGTTGGAACGCCAACGCCGCCGCCTGGAGCCGTTGGGCCGATCCCATGGCCGAACTGGCCCAGCGCCTGAACACGCCGCTGCTCCACGCCGCCCGCGTCGAGGCCGGCGACCGGGTGCTCGATCTG
>DASPMK010000275.1:0-2300 GCA_035627075.1 Azospirillaceae bacterium | reverse complement strand
GCGGATTGGTCAGTGGACTGTTCAACGCAGTTACCTCCCATGGCCTGCACCCCCGCCATCCGGGGTGGCGCCGCCTCGACCGACAACACCCCTTTTGCAGCTGAAGTGTGCCGCGGTTCTTATTACCCAAAAGGCGGGCGGAATATAGGCCGCCCAATGCCTTTTGAAAAGCGTTTTAAACCCCAAAAACGACACAATCCGCCTTCGCATGCATGCTAAGGCTTCGTTTTATATCTTATAATCTTAAGGGGAGGCCAACGACGGCGAGGAAGGTGGCGCGAGTGACGGGACTTGAACCCGCGGCCTCCGGCGTGACAGGCCGGCGCTCTAACCAACTGAGCTACACCCGCATTTTCCACCTGATCGGCGGCGTCTCGAAAGGGTTCGAAGGCGCCGTCGTCGTCGGTGGGTGGGTTCTATCCGACACCCCTTCCTGTGTCAATACTGGAAAATGGAAATTTGGCTTGTGTCGGTTTCCGGGGAGCTACGGGCCACACGACCAAATCGGGGATGCCTGGGCCTGGGTAAAATGAACTCCCGTCCCTTACCCCAGCGGACCGTCCAACTCGCGATAGTCGGGTAGGCGCGTATCCACCAGCCGGCCATCGCGCAGCACCATGCGGTCGGCTTGCGGCCGGGACAGGAGTTCGGAATAGAACCGAGCACGGAAAAGGACAAGGTCTGCCGGGCAACCGGAGCTGATCCGGCCATCCCAGGCGAGCTTCATGGCCATTGCCGGCACTGTCGTTGCACACGGCGGCCAGTCACCGTGCGGCCGGTCGAGGTGGGCGATGCGCACAGCCTGGGTGTAGGTTTCGACCATGTCGAGATCGCCATAGCCATGGAACGGGTCGCGCACGTTGTCCGACGCCACCGCTATCGGAATGCCGGCGGCCCGCATCTCGTGCATCAGGGTCACCCCGCGCCGCCGGGGAGTGCGGCCGGCTCCCCGGTCCTGGAGGTAGAGGTTGCACATCGGCAGGCTGACTACGGTCATACCGGCCTCTTTCACCACGGCCAGGGTGGCCTCCACCTCGGAGTCGCTCTGGACCGCCAGCGCGCAGGCGTGGCCGCAGACGGTGCGCCCCTGGAAGCCGGTGGCAATGGCCGTTTCGGCGACCAGGCGCAGGCCGTGAACGTCAGGCGACAGCGACTCGTCCACATGGAAATCAAGATCGAGGCCGCGTTCGGCCGCCAGGGTGAAGGCACGGACCAGCGCCGTCTTCAGAGCCGGATGCGGGAAGGTGATCCCGCCGTAGACACCGCCGACCTCGGCCACCCGGTCGGCCAGCGCCTCGCCCTCCCCGGTCAGCCAGACATCGGGGGTGGCGAGCGCCGCCGCCTGAAGCTCGATCCGCCCCGCCCAGCGTTGCCGCAGGCGCCGGAACACGCCCCAGGAGATGCCCGCCTGCCCACCCCCCGAATCGAGATGAGTGCGAATCGCGCGGGTGCCGTGGGCGTAAGCCGCGCGGACGGCGAAGTCCATCCGCGCCTCCAGGTCGTCGGCGTTCCACAGCACGGCATCGGCGCGGACGGTGGCCAGCGCCGAATCGAAGGTGCCGTCGGGATTTTCGGCGCGCGGCCAGAGATGGGCCTTGTCGAGGTGGGTGTGCAGGTCCACCGGACACGGCCACACCATGCCGCCGTCGAGATGCAGCCCCGGCCCGCAGCACGGCGCCGTTCCGGCCGGCACCACGGCGCGCACGCGGCCTTCCTCCACCCGGATGTCGGCGTGGACGAGGCCGTCGCGGTCGGCCCGCGCCACGAGGTCGGGCGCCGGATCGGCCAGCAGGCACAAGGGAACGCGGCCCTTCTTGAGCCAGTAGCGCCCATTGTCGGGAAGCCTCGGGATCTGAGAGCAGGGACCGGAGTACACCATGGCCTCATCACGAATCGCGCTTGCGGGCGCTGTCGTGCCAGCGGGACAACAACCGCCGTTCCAACGCGCTCAATACCCCGAAGATACCAATCCCCAGCGCCGAGAGCAGCAGCAAAGCCGCGAACATTCTGGGGATATTGAGTCTATGCCCCGATTCGAGAATACGCCACGCCAAACCGGACGACATACCGCTGCCGGCCACGAACTCCGCCACCACCGCCCCGATCAGGGCGAGACCGCCCGAAAGCTTCATGCCGCCGAGAAGATACGGCAGGGCCGACGGCAGCCGAAGCCATGCAAGCTCCTGAAGGCGCGTGGCGCCGTTCAGTCGGAACAGATCGACAAGGTTGTGGTCGGCGGACTTCAGCCCCAGCGTGGTATTGGACAGGATGGGAAAGAAGGCGACGATAGCGGCCAGGAT
>DASPMK010000274.1:0-13639 GCA_035627075.1 Azospirillaceae bacterium | reverse complement strand
CCGCGCGCCGTCCCCGGCCGGTCGAAGGCCCGCTGGTTGGCGGGGGTATCGGCCACATCGACCGTGGTCCCGTCCAGGCTGACCAGCCGACGGCTCCGGTACCACGCGCCGGGGGTCTGAGGCGTCGCCACCGGCCCGGCGACCTGCTGAAGCAGGCGGCGCAGTGGCTGGACGCCCAGACGGAGGCGGGCCTGGGTCAGCGCCGACTTGCTGGCGACCGGTAGCGCGGGGGGCGCGGTGCCGCCCAACCCGCGCACCCCTTCCAGCAGGCCGCGCAGCACCTCGCCATAGAAGGCATGGACGTACAGCCCCAGCGCCATGACGAAGTAGACCACGACCCGCGCCGTCAACAGGCGATGACGCTGGCTCTGGCGATCGGTTTCTTCCAGCACCTCTCATCGATCAGGCGGGCCGGAACCGCACGCGCCAACACGCCCAGACTGATGCGATCCGTCAGCCGGGAACTGGGGAACTCGCCGGTCAGGGGAATCATGGCTCGGCTCCAAGGGCTGTCGATCTCACAAGCTCAACAGCCCACGCCCCCAATGGCTCCTAACTGAACGGGTATTGGGGCTAAACCTTTCCGCCTGCCAGCGCCTCCCCGGCCCGCCGCAACGGGCCGGGATCGCCGAAGAACTTCAACCACAGCACCGCCCCCTCGACCCGCGCGATCCAATCCTCCGCGCGGGTTGCTGGCGTCTGCCCGGCGGCGGCGGGGAGTGCTGCCGCCACCAGATCGCGCCAGCGCAGGAAAAAAGCCTCCAGGCGGCGGCGCGGCCCATCGGCCCGCCGCGCCGTTTCCATGGCCGTCTGAGCCGCCACGCACCCGCCTGAGTGCTCAAAGAACGATACGGTGAACGCCGCCATGGCGCCGGGATCGCGCCCAAGGTCCGCCAATGGCCCCAGAAAATCGCGGTCCAACTGATTCAGCACCCCCTCAAGGATCGCCTCCTTGCTGGCGAAGTGATGATAGATGCCGGCCTTGGTCAGGCCGCAAGCGGCGGCGATGTCCGCCATCGACGTGTCGGCATATCCACGATCACGAAACAAATCGCATGAGCGCTCCAGAATGAGCGCCGGCCCGGCCGTACCACCGCCGCGAACGGAAGACATCCTTCAACTCCTTGACAGCCTACCGAACGGTCGGTATTTAATTTTTCGACCTACCGATCGGTAGGTAGCATCAGGCGACGGCCGCGTCCAGTGGGGGAGCAAGGCATGGCACGACAGCGCGAGGACATCCTGCATCCGGGCGAATTGGATGCTCAGCAGCGGTTCGGCAGCGACCGGCGCTGGCCCTCCCCCGCCATCGACGCCATGATGGCGCCGTTGATCAGCCCGGGACTGGCGGCCTTTTTGGAGGCCCAACAGTTTTTCTTCATCGCCACGGCCGATGCTGAAGGAAACTGCGATGCCTCGTTCCGAGGGGCCGAGCGTAACGCCAGTGGCCAGCTTTTACCGGCGCTACGGGTGCTGGACCCGCAGCGCCTCGTATTTCCCGACTATGCCGGCAACGGCCTGTTCAACTCGCTGGGCAACCTGCTGGTCAACCCGCACATCGGCATGGTGTTCGTGGACTTCGGCCGCCAACTCCGGGCGCGTGTCAACGGACGCGCCGAAATCCTGCCGGTCGATGCCTTGTTGCACGAGCAATGGCCAATGGCGGAACGGCTGGTGCTGGTTACGGTGGAGCAAGCCTACGGCAACTGCCGTGCCCGGATTCCGCGCCTTGTTCCAGCTTCGGAAGCGGGGGAGGATGCGGCATGACGAAAGCCGACGCGCACAATCCCGCGGTGGCCGCCCGCGCCGACCGCATCGCTCGCCGGGAACTGGGCCGTTGCCTTGCCGACTGCACCGCGAACGAGCGACGGTTGGCCCTGGCCGCCGGCGAAGCGGAATGCCGCGCCGATGACTGCCTTGCGGCCTTGGCCGGGCAAATCGCGGCGGAAGCCTGTTTTCACTGAGCCAGCCGTGCGCTGATCCAGGCCATCGCCCCGTCTACGTCGGCGGTGGCGTCGCCCAGCGGCAATCTCGGGCGGCGCACCATCACCACCGGCAGGCCACGCGAGCGCGCCGCCTGAATTTTGGCGGCGCTGGCTTGGCCACCGGCGTTCTTGGTGACCAGGAAATCAATCCCCCTTCGCGCCAACAGTTGCGCCTCGTCCTCCAGCGCGAAGGGGCCGCGCTCACGGATCAGTTCGTGGCGGGGAAAGGGTAGCGGTTCCTTGGGGGCCTCGATCAGGCGCACCAGGAACCACAGGTCGGGCCGCGCGCCGAACGGCTCCAGTTCCTGCCGGCCGACGGTGAGGAAGACGCGCGCGCCCTGTTCGGGCAACGCCCGCGCCGCCGCCTCCATCGAATCGACTTCGATCCAGGAGTCGCCGTCCTGCCGCTCCCAGGCCGGGCGGACCAGCATCAGCCGGGGAACGCCGGCACCGTTGCAGGCCTCGGCCGCCTGCTTGGAAATGCGCGCGGCGAAAGGGTGGGTGGCATCGACCAGCAGGTCGATGCCCTCCAGACACAGGTAATCCTTCAGCCGCTCCACCCCTCCGAATCCGCCGATCCGCATCTCGCCCGGCACGGTGACCGGCTGGCGGGTCCGCCCGGCCAGCGAGGTGATCGCCCGCACGCCGGGCTTCGACGCCAGACGCCACGCCAGTGTCGCCGCTTCCGTGGTGCCGCCCAGGATCAGGATGTTAGCCAACCGCATCTCCTTCGAAGCCGGCCCGGCCGATCAACATGCCCTGGCGGTCCACTACCACCACCTCCACGTCCACCGGCGCCCCGTCCAGGGTATTCAACGCCACGCTACGCGCAAGTGCCGCCACTCTTTGGGCGAGCGGCAACGCCCTTTCCTTCGCCATGGTCAGGACGTGGTTGGCCGTGTTGGCCGCCCGCACCCCCTGGGTAAGGTCCGGCGCCCCCAAGTCGGCCACCCGGTCGGCCAGCCACACGAAATCCACTTGGCTGCGGCCCGAGTGCAGGTCGAGAAAGCCTTGGCTCAGTTTGGTCATCTTGGCGAAGCCCCCGGCAAGGGTCAGACGCGGCACAGGATGCTTACGCAGGTATTTCAGCAGGCCGCCCGCGAAGTCTCCCATGTCGATCAGCGCCATCTCAGGCAGGGCGTGCAGTGCTTGGGCCACCTTTTCCGAGGTCGAGCCGGTAGCACCGGCGATATGGGTCAGTCCCCCGGCCCTGGCTACGTCCACGCCACGCTGGATCGAGTGAATCCACGCCGAGCAGGAGAACGGCACAACGATTCCCGTGGTCCCCAGGATCGACAGACCGCCGACGATGCCGAGTCGGGGGTTCCAGGTCCTGGCCGCCAGCCGCTCGCCATGAGGAACCGAAATCTCCACCGTCACATCGCCGCTGGCGCCAAACGCCGTCGCGACTTCCGCCACCACGTCGCGGATCATCTGACGGGGAACAGGGTTGATGGCGGGTTCTCCGGGAGGAATCGGCAAGCCCGGCCGGGTCACCGTGCCGACACCCGGACCGGCCTGGAAAGTGACGCCGCTGCCGGCGGAACCGAAGCGCACCGTGACAACGATGAGGGCGCCATGGGTGACGTCGGGGTCGTCGCCTGCGTCCTTGACGATGGCGGCCATCGCCCAACCTTCCCCCTTCGACTGTCGGGCGAGCGCGAAAGCCGGCTGTTCACCGCGCGGCAGAGTGATGACGACCGGATCGGGAAAGGAACCGGTAACCAGTGCCGCATAAGCTGCCTTCGCGCAGGCGGTGGCGCAGGCGCCGGTTGTCCAGCCGCGCCGTAGTGTGTCCTCACCGTTATTGACGCCTTCGTCATGTTTTCTTGTCATAACGAACGTTATAGGATCGCCCCTCCCGGCTGACCAGCCGGTGTCTTGCCTTTCGCCCTGGATGACGTCCGTGATGCCCGACCTGCCCTTCGCTTTTCCGCCCTTCGAACCCGGCTGGGTGTGGCTGGCCGGTGCCGGGCCGGGTGACCCGGGCCTGCTGACACTGCACGCGTGGCACGCGTTGCGCTCGGCCGACGTGCTGGTCTACGACGCTCTGGTCGGCCCGGAAATTCTGGGCCTCGCCCGCCCCGAAACCGCGCGCGAGTTCGCCGGCAAGCGCGGCGGCAAGCCCTCGCCCAAGCAGCCGGACATCTCACGCCGCCTGATCGAACTGGCCCAGGAGGGCAAGCGGGTCCTGCGCCTCAAAGGCGGTGATCCCTTTGTCTTCGGCCGTGGCGGTGAGGAGGCGCTGGCGCTGGTCAACGCCGGCGTGCCGTTCCGCGTCATCCCCGGCATCACCGCCGGTATCGGCGGGCTGGCCTACGCCGGCATCCCGGTAACGACGCGCGATACCAACCAGTCCGTCACCTTCATCACCGGCCACGACGCCTCCGGCACGCCGCCCGACAACCTGGACTGGGAGGCCGTGGCCAAGGGCTCGCCGGTGCTGGTGATCTACATGGCGCTGAAGCATCTGGACGGCATCGCCCAGCGACTGATGGCCGCCGGCCGGTCGGGTGACGAGCCGGTGGCGGTGGTTTCCCACGCCACCCTGCCCAACCAGCAGGTGCTGGAAACCCGCTTGGACCGTTGCGCCGCCGACCTGGAGGCCGCCGGGCTGGAGCCGCCGGCCATCGTCTGCGTCGGCCCGGTTGCCGCTCTGCGCGCCACGCTCAACTGGATCGGCCCACGGTCATGACCCTCGCTCCGGGCATCATCATCGCCGCCCCGGCGTCGGGCTGCGGCAAGACCACGGTGACGCTGGCGTTGTTGCGCCACTTCCGTAACGCGCGGGTGCGCGTCGCTTCGTGCAAAGTAGGGCCTGACTACATCGACCCGCGCTTCCACGAAGCTGCCTCGGGACGGCCCTGTTATAACCTTGACCCCTGGGGCATGCGGCGCGCCACCCTGGCGCGGCTGGGCGGGCTGGCGGCCAAGGATGCCGACCTGTTGGTGGCCGAAGGGGTGATGGGCCTGTTCGACGGCGCCGCCGACGGCACCGGCTCCACCGCCGACATCGCCGCCATGACCGGCTGGCCGGTGGTGGTGGTGATGGACGTCAAGCGGCAGGCCCAGACGGCGGCGGCGGTGCTCCAGGGATTGAAGTCCTGGCGGAACGATGTGAACGTGGCCGGGGTGATTCTCAATCGCGTGGGTAGCCCGATGCATGTGGCGCTGCTCAAGGATGCCATCGCGCCGACCGGCGTGCCGGTACTGGGGTGCCTGCCGGGCATGATGGCGCTGACCCTGCCGGAACGGCATCTCGGGCTTGTCCAGGCATGCGAGCACGATTCGCTCGACACTTTCCTGGAGGAGGCCGCCGACCACCTCGCCCGTCATGTTGATTTGGAGGCGTTACGGCGGCTGGCTCGCCCGGCCGGCTGCGCGCCGATGCCCAAGGAGTCACTGCCACCGCCACTGGGCCAGCGCATCGCGGTGGCGCAGGATATGGCTTTCGCGTTTGCCTACCCCCACCTGCTGGAGTCCTGGCGAGCGCAAGGAGCGGAGGTGATACCGTTCTCCCCGCTGGCCGACGAGTCCCCCGATCCGGCCGCCGACGCCGTGTACCTGCCCGGCGGCTACCCCGAGCTTCACGCCGGGCGGCTGGCCGGCAACCACGTCTTTCTGGACGGCGCGCGCGGGGCGGCGGCGCGGGGCGTGACGGTCTACGGCGAGTGCGGCGGCTTCATGGTGCTAGGGCGCGGCTTCGAGGACGCCGAAGGGCGCTGGCATGCCATGGCCGGTCTGTTGCCCGTCACCACCTCGTTCGCCCGCCGCCGGCTGCACCTGGGCTATCGCCGCGCCACCCTGTGCGCCAATACCCCGCTGGGACCGGCGGGGACGGTATGGCGAGGCCACGAATTCCACTACGCCACCCTGAAGAGCCCGGTCGCGGACACCCCCCTGTTTGACGCCTGGGACGCCCGTGGCCAGTCGGCGGGCGCCTTGGGCGCCGTATCGGGAACGGTAATGGGGTCGTTCCTGCATTTGGTGGACCGCGCGTGACCCATCCCGACAACGCGCTGACCCTGCTTCTGGCGCTGGCCATTGATGCGGTGGCCGGCGAACCGGCGTGGCTCTACGCCCGCCTGCCGCACCCAGTGGTGCTGATGGGCTGGCTGATCGGCTGGTGCGACCGCACGCTGAACCGCGCCAACGCCCCCGCCCTGCAACGCCGCTTGCTCGGTGTGGCGGCGATGGCCCTGCTTCTGGGCGTGGCGGTTGGTGGGGCGTGGCTGGTATCCGCAGCGCTGGCTCTTGTGCCGGGCGGCTGGATCGTCGAGGCAGTACTGGCGAGCACGCTGATTGCCCAGAAAAGCCTATATGACCATGTGGCGCGGGTAGCGGCAGCGCTAAAGGCCGAGGGGCTGGCCGGCGGACGCAAGGCGGTGGCGATGATCGTCGGCCGCAATCCCGAAAGTCTGGACGAGGCCGGGGTGGCGCGGGCGGCTATCGAATCCTGCGCCGAAAACTTCTCCGACGGGGTGGTGGCGCCGGTGTTCTGGTTCGCGGTGGCGGGCCTGCCGGGACTGGTGGGCTACAAGCTGGTCAACACCGCCGACAGCATGGTCGGCCACCGCACGCCACGCCACCTCGCCTTTGGCTGGGCGGCGGCGCGGCTGGACGATCTGATCAACCTGCTGCCGGCCCGGTTGGCCGGCTTCCTGATCGTGGTGGCAGCCCGCGTCACCGGCCGCCGGGGTGCGGCGGCGGGACGAGCCATGCTGCGCGATGCCCGGAAACACCGTTCCCCCAACGCCGGTTGGCCTGAAGCGGCAATGGCCGGAGCTTTAGGACTGGCTCTGGCCGGTCCGCGTCGCTATGGCACCGAGGTGGTGGAAGACACCTGGATGGGCGATGGTCGCGCCGAAGCGACCGCCGCCGATATCGATGCGGCGCTGGTGCTGATGCGTGTGGCCTGCGGGGGGCTGTGGCTGGTGGCGTTGGGTGGGGTTTACGTGTGATACCAGCGGCCCTAAGCCTTGACCGTTGCCCATGGTCTTGAGGCGATGGAGCGGATGAGGCAGGCGCGTTGGCTCAGAAAATTCTGGCGTAGGAATTGCCAGACGTTCTCCACCGGCTTGAGTTCCGGGCAGTAGGGCGGCAGGTGCAGCAGGCTGAGGTTGGCCGGCACCACCAGCCTGTCGCCCGGTTGGTGCCAGCCGGCGCCGGGCAAACCGCGCCGAACAGAGAGGCCCAGGTATAATGCTGATCGCGCGGCGCGCGCGGCCGGCGGACCCAGTCGGCGACTTGCGATCCGACAGGTCGGCCACGCCGTCGGCGTTGTCGCATGCCCCCAGTCGCGCAAGGTCTGACGATCCATGCCGCAGGCCGTGGCGGCCTCCTCGCGGAACCGGCCGTCCAGCACCAGAGCCAGCGCCAACAGCCGCCGGGCGACATCCGCGTCCGCCATCCGCACCGCGCGCCGCCGTAAGTCCGCCGCGCTCAAGTCCAAGCGGGTGAGATTGCCACCGCCGCTGTCATCGCGGCCCCCTCTCTATCAAAAGGGGTACCGAACACAGATCGGCCGCCAGGGGAATCCCCCTCGCCACGAGTCAGCTTTCAGGGCCGTTGGTAGGAGCACACGGGCCAAAACGCCCAGCGACACGTGCTCGCTGAGACAGGGGCCACTGAGCCGGGGCAAGGGCGCTTCGATTTCATGGGCAGGCCCTCCGACACACCACCCTCAACAGCGCCCGCCCCGCCAAAGCGCCCCATCACCCCGCTTTAGGCGAAAAATCACTGAACGGTATTGGGGCTAGCCGCACGCCACCGCGCGCAAGCTGCGGGCCGCGCGCTGGCGCAATGCGTGAGCGGCGAGGGTATCGCCATCCCGCTCCAGCATGTTGGCCTGAAGGCGCAATATCCGCGCGAACTGACGCACGACGTCGTATTCGATGGTTTCGGGTGTATCGGCTTCTGAGACGAACAATTTTCGGAACGTGTAAGCCATGTCCCCATCTCCCAATCCCGGCGTCATGCACCGGGTATTGCAACCCTTGTTCCACCGGGAAAACCGGAAAGAACACGGAAAAGCGGACTGATTTCACCCCGAGCATTTGCTCGTTGCGATGCAATTTGGGAATAGTCCTGGCGGAATGCGGGGCACGAATCAGAAGGAGGCCCGAAGGCCTCCTATTGTCATATCACTCGAAAGTTCTTGAACTGCCAGGGATCATCCCGGTCCAGGTCTTCCTCGAACAGGAGGCCACGATCCTTGAGCGGCGTCCAATCACTATAGGCTCCCACCACGTCGCCGAGGTACGGTGCGCAGATTTCCAGCACCCGCTGGAACTCCATCTCGTCCGCCTCGATAACACCCGCGCTGGGGTTTTCGAGTGCCCATATCATGCCGGCCAGGACCGCCACGGTCACCTGCAGGCTGGTGGCGTTGTTGTAAGGCGCCAGATCACGCGCCAGTTGGATGGTCAACTGCGAACCATACCAGTAGGCCCCCTTGGCGTGCCCCATCAGCAGCACGCCCAGTTCATCCATGCCGTCGGTGATCTCGTCCATCATCAGGCGCTTGCTATCCTGAAGGTGCCAGTTCTTGCCGGCAACCTCATGGACCGACAGCACGGCATCGTCACAGGGGTGGTAGGCGTAGTGGCAAGTCGGACGGTACGCGACCCGATCACCTTCCCTTACCGTATAGTAATCGGCGATCGAGATCGCCTCGTTGTGGGTAATAAGAAAGCCATGGAAGTGGCCTTCGTTCGGCGTCCAGGTACGCACCCGCGTGGAAGCGCCGGGGCGAAGAAGGAAAATAGCGGCGTCGCCGCCGAAGTCGTGCCGCCGGCCGTCCGCCGGCAAGGCCTTCTCATGGCTACCCCAGCCCAACTCCGCCGGCTGGCACCCCTCGCCCACGAAGCCGTCGATCGACCAGGTATTGACGAACTCGCCGCGACGTTTGGGAAAACTGGCACGCTGGGTGTCGCGCTCGGCAACATGGATGACCTTGATGCCAAGCGCTTTGGCGAGGCCGGCCCACCCCTCACGCGTCCGGGGCGGCTCCGCGACCGTCACGCCGATGTCGCGCGCGATGTTGAGCATGGCCTGCTTGACAAAATGCGACACCAATCCGGGGTTGGCGCCGTGGCCCAGTACCGCGGTGCGACCGCCGATATAGTCCTTCTTTCGCGCCAGCGCCGTATCGCGCAGCGCATAGTTGGAGCGCCGCGACGGCGTCAGATTGGGATCGGTGTAGCCGCCGGCCCAGGGCTCGATGCAGGTATCGAGGTAGAAGGCATCCTTCCTGTGGCAGAAATCGACAAGCGCCAAGGAGGACACATCCACCGACAGGTTCAACAGGAAATCCCCGGACCCGACCAGCGGGTCCAGCACCTGCACATGGTTGCCGGGCGTCAGCGGCTCGCGCACGAAGGTGATGCCGTAGCCTTCCGCCACCGAGCGGCCGCGGTCCTCCGCCGTCACAATGGTGATCTGCTCGGGCTTGATCTCAACATGGCGCAAGATGAGCGGCAAAACGCCCTGGCCGATGCTGCCGAAGCCGACGATGATCAGACGGCCGGTGAACTTAACGTGCTTGGTGTTCAGGGACATGACATCACCCCCGGAGGTCTTGAAGGTTCTTGTTTATGGTCGCCGCGACGGTCAGGCCGCTCGTGCCTCGCGGAAGTTATAACCCGGCGTATCGAGAAGTGGCATGTCCGAGACTTCCACCAGCCGGGTTTCATCGAAGCCGTTGAAGGCTGTACGCAGACAGGCACCATAGGCGCCGAGTTGTCCCAACTCGATCCAATCCCCCTCCTGGATATCAGCCGGCAGCAGGAACGGTCCCGCCATGAAATCCGCCGAATCACAAGTCGGGCCGAAGAACGAGAAGGGCTGAAGGGGCGCATCGCAGCTCCCCTGCGGGCGCACCAGACGCGCCGGAAAGCGGAAGGCCGGCGCCCCGGCATCCGACAGGCTGCCGTAGACGCCGTCGTTGATGAACAACTCACGGCCGCGCCGCTTGATTACCTGCACGACCAGTGACACACCCTGGGCCACCAGCGCGCGTCCAGGTTCGCACCATACCTTGACGCCGGCCGGCAGGTCGAGCACGGCGAGACCACGGGCCACCGCCGCCATAAAGTCCTTCAGCGGCAACGGCGTCACGTCGGGATAGCTCACCGGGAAACCGCCGCCGACATCGAGCACATCGACCGCCACCCCGGCCCCTTCGATCACGCACCCCGCCAGTTTCAGGGCGCGCTCGTAGGCGCCCGGGTCCATGCACTGCGAGCCGACATGGAAGCACAGGCCGACGCGCGGCGCCACCGTCCGCGCTGCCTTGAGGATGGCCATCGCCTTGGTGGGGGAAGCGCCGAACTTGCCAGAGAGATCGTACAGCGCCCCGCCCTTGGGCACGGCGAGCCGCACCATCAGGCCAAGGTCGTCGGCCTCCCCGGTTTCCTCGCGGATTTTGCTCAGTTCCTCCAGGCTGTCGAGGGCGAAGTCGCGCACCGCGTACTGGAAGTAGGCCGCGCGGATCGCCGGACGGGCCTTCACCGGATGCATGTAGTGCAGTTCGGCCTTGGGAAAGAGTGAGCGCATAAGGCGGATCTCGCCGGGCGAGGCGACATCGAAGTGGCGAACCCCACCCGCCCACAGCGCGCGCAGCACGGACGGTTCGGGATTACACTTCACCGCGTAGAGCACGTCGCCGCCGATATCGTCGGCGGCAAAGGACGCAACGAAGCGGCGAGCGGTTTCGGTCAGCACCCGCGGACGCAGGCAGTGCATCGGCTCCGACGGACGATGGTGGGCTACCGCCTGGGCGACCGAGGGCAGTCCGTGAGCCAGTGCCCCCAACCGCTGATGGCGGGGAAGCGCATGTCCACGATGCAACGGCGTGACGATGGAGCGAAAACGGACCTGAGCCATGACAGCGCCCTCCTTGGCGGCCCGACCGGCGATCGGACCAGCAAGACAACGAAACAATTCCACCGAACGCCCGAGATCAGACGGCTTCGGCGGCGTTGAACGAGGTTGACGGGAAAAGGGGGGATGAAACCGATCCGGCCCGCGCTGTTGGCGTTGCGCCACGCGCACTTGCGGCAGGGTTATCGGCTTCGGGCTACGATCTTAAAGCCCTAGCGTGGATAGCAAACATACTGACCTCCCTCTCGGGACCGGTCCCGGTGACCGGTTCTGCCAAAAAGGACGCGGTACGTCGTTGCCTAACCACTAAGGGCCAGAGGCTCGTGCGGGTGCGTCTACCCCTCAAATACTCTATTCCTGGCAGGATGCAAGACGAAATTCACCACGGGCATCGGCTTTGCCAGGCAGACGCGGCTCCTTCCCCCGCCAGGGGGATCGGCCGAAACCAGACGCCCCCGGACATCCCATGCTCCTCTCCGGAGAGAAGCTTGAATCAGATTTTCTGAGTCCGGAGAAATCCTGAATGTCAACGCGCTTCCGGAAAAAACGCGAGATAGCTCATGCCGCTCGCTGACCGCGATGAATTGATTCGGGAGCATGTCCCCGAGCGCTGAGCAAAGACAATCACTTGCCATTTGCAGCGCGTTTGAGTAGGATGATATTTGTATCCAAGCGTACCCCTCGCAGGAACTGATTCCCGCCTGGGTCCCGTTGCCCAAAGGGCGGATTTTCCGGTTTTGGGGAAGTCCCATGGTTTCGGCGATCACCACACCACCGGTTACGGTTACCGACCGTAGCGCCCGTCTGAAAGATACAGGGGTGCGGCTTACTGGCACGGCCATGTCGCCAGCGTCGGGCATGAAGCCCTCCGACGTTCGGGAGCTGGTTGTCGATTCTCAGTCGGAAGGGCGCTACAACGTCAAGCTCGACCAGACCGACGCCGAGTACGAAATCCGGGACAGTCGCGACAAACTAATCCTTTATGGGCGAAACGGTTCAGTCTTGCGGCCGCAAGGCGTCTATTTGTCGGCAGGCAGTTATAAGATTCGCGTACTTGATGACAATACCGCCGCCTCCAAGCAGACCTACAACCTCGACCTCACACCACGTGGGCCGGATACGGCTACCGTAGTCGGCAAGGAAGGCGCCAAAATCTCCGGCACGACGGAGGCTGAGGGATTTCGCGGCATGCCATCGGACACCAAGTTGCTGCGTGTCCAAACTGCCGGCGAATTCAACATCCGTATCAATACGCCGCTAACCAGCTTCGAGGTGCGAAATTCCCGCGGCGAAATCATTGCGTCGGGCCAGAACAACCTCGATCCGGAAGCGGTTCAGGTCCGGCTCGATCCGTCGGACACCTACACGGTCACGACGTCACAGAAGACGCCGAGCGCCTTTGGCCGCAAGTACGACATCGACGTGGCGCCGCGTATCAACGCCACTATCACTAGCTTCGGCGGTGTTGTCAGCGGCAACATGCCGGCGGCGCCAGCGGGGCAAACCAACAAGCAGAGCCATACGCTGAACATCGTGGGCGACGGTGACTTCACCTTCAATTTCCTCATGCCTAACGCCAAGTACAAGATTACGGATGCGTCTGGCAAGGAAGTAGTCACAGGCGAGAACAAGCCAAGCCAACTGGGTTTACCGACTGATTCGTCGCTCAAGGCCGGAAAGTACACGTTGACCATTGAAACCGGAGTCGGCGACGGTTCGGGAAACTGGCTGCTCAACATCACCAAGCAAAAGGACAAGGAAGAAAAGCCGGAACTCACCAAGATCCAGCAACTTCTGGCGGATCGCGATCAGACCATGCGCGATCAAGCCGCCGGCGTCAGCAAGACCAACCTGACCAGTTCGGCCGAACGGGTCAAGAAGGCGCAGGAGGCCTTCAACAATCGCATCGATACCAAGGTCTGATCGGGAGGGTTTCGCGGGGTAATGACGCATTCCCTATAACCGACTCAACCGACGAGTGAACCGCACCGGGTTTCCCGGAGGCCCCATTTCCTGAGAGGATGGGGTCATCATGACGAAACCGGCATCACCCAAAGACGCCCCCGAAGTCCGCGAGCGCGCGGTGCGGATGGTGTTCGAGCACGAAGGCGAGCACGCCTCGCAGTGGGCGGCGATCCGCTCGATCGCCGCGAAGATTGGCTGCAATCCCGAGACGCTACGGGGCTGGGTCCGGCAGGCCGAACGCGACCAGGGCAAGCGGCCGGGCCCGACGACGGACGAGCAGGAACGAATCAAGGCGCTGGAGCGCGAGGTCCGGGAGTTGCGGCGGGAAGGCCTTGATGTCGCCCGCTGCACAGTGGCGCGGCTGATGCGTCAGATGGGGCTGCGGGGCGTGACACGTGGCAAGGGGGTGCGCACCACGCTCCGCGACCGGGCGCCGCCGTGCCCCCTTGCGGCGGCAGCGGTTCCGGCACGGAGCCGCGAAAGCCGGCCGACCGGGTAAATCGGCAGTTCCAGGCACCGCGTCCGAATGCCTTGTGGGTCGCGGATTTCACCTATGTCGCGACGTGGCAGGGCTTCGTCTATGTGGCCTTCGTCCTCGACACCTTCGCTCGCCGCATCGTGGGCTGGCGGGTGTCGCGCACCGCTCACGCCGGCTTTGTCCTGGATGCTCTGGAGCAGGCGCTCCACGATCGCCGGCCGGCCAAGGGCAGCGGCCCCATCCACCATTCCGACCGCGGGTCGCAATACGTTGCTATCCGGTACACCGAGCGCCTTACCGAGGCCGGCGTCGAGCCCTCGGTGGGCAG
>DASPMK010000273.1:0-2884 GCA_035627075.1 Azospirillaceae bacterium | reverse complement strand
TACCGATCAGCACGATGCCGCCGACCAGTTCCGCCCAGCGTCCGAGGTAACTGCCGGCGACCCGGCCCAGCAATACCCCGCTGAAGGCCACGGCAAACGTCACCGCCCCGATCAGCAGCGAGGTCGTGACGATGTCCACGTCCACCACGGCAAGGCCCACCCCCACCGCCGAGGCGTCGATGCTGGTGGCGAAGCCGGTGGTGACCAGGGCGATAAAACCGCCCCGCCCCGCCCCGTCCGCGCCATCCCCGTCGTCATCGGCGAAGAAGTTGCGGATCATGATGCCGCCGACCAGCAGCAGCAGGCCGAAGGCGATCCAGTGGTCGACGGCCGAGACGAGGCTGGCGAAGGCGATGCCCACCGCCCAGCCGACCAGCGGCATGGCAAGCTGACACAGCCCGAAGGCCATCCCCACGCGGAAGGCTTCCGGCAGCCCCGGACGGCGCAGGCATGCGCCCCGGCCAAGCGCCGCGGCGAACGAGTCCATGGAGAGGCTGAAAGCCAGGGCCAGCGAAGTGCCGAGCATGTCGATCCCGTGTCGGAAGGGGCAAAATACCCCCAAGGCGTGGACGGGAATACCCGTCCGCGCTATCGGGTGTCAACGCTTGAACACCTGTTCAGAGGGTGGAGGAGTCCCTGCGCAGCCGGGTGACATGGCCCATCTTGCGGCCCGGCCGGGCCTCGGTCTTGCCATAAAGGTGCAAACGCGCGCCCGGTTCCGCCAGGATGTCAGGCCAGCGGCCGACGGCACCGCCGATCAGGTTTTCCATCACCGCCTCGCCCAGCGCACGGGTCGAGCCCAGGGGCAGGCCGCAGACGGCGCGGACCAGTTGCTCGAACTGGCTGGTGTCGCAAGCGTCGATGGTCCAGTGGCCGGAGTTGTGCGGGCGCGGCGCCATCTCGTTGACCAGCACCCGGCCTTGCGGCGTCACGAACATCTCCACCGCCACCAGCCCGATGAGCCCCAGCGCCTCGGCAATGCGGCGAGCGACGGAGTCGGCCTCGGCCGCCGTTTCGGCCGACACGCTCGCGGGTACGATGGTTTCGGCCAGAATGTGGTGGGCGTGGCGGTTCTCCACCACCGGATAGGTGGCGACGGCCCCATCGGCCCGGCGGGCCACGATCACCGACACCTCGCAGGCGAAATCAACGAAGCCCTCGACAATGCCGACCTCGCCGCCCATCTGGCGCCACGCCTCGGCCGGGTCGGCATCGGCGGCCAGCTTCACCTGCCCCTTGCCGTCATAGCCCATGCGGGTAGCCTTGAGGATGCAGTGGCCGCCCAGTTCATCGCGCGCCCGCGCCACCTCCCCGGCCGAGCGGGCCTCGCGCCAGGGGGCGGTGGCGATGTTCAGGGCGTTGACGAAGCTCTTCTCGCGGATGCGATCCTGCGTCACGGCCAGCACGGCGCCGCCGGGATGCACCGGCACCTTGTGCGCCAGAAAATTGACAGTGGTAACGGGAATATTTTCCCATTCCAGCGTCACCACGTCGACCTGCGCGGCAAACGCCTCCAGCGCCGCCTCGTCATCGAAGGCGGCCATGGTGGCCGCTGCCGACACCTGGGCGCAGGGGCTGTCGGCCTCGGGCGTAAAGACGTGGACCCGGTAGCCGAGGTTGGCGGCGGCCAGCGCCGTCATGCGGCCGAGCTGGCCACCGCCCAGTATGCCGATGGTGGAGCCGGGCGCAATCATTGCGGCGCCTCGTCGACGGGAGCCTCGGCGACCGCATCGGTCTGCCGCGCCCGCCATGCCTCCAGCCGCTGGGCCAGTGCCTCGTCGGACAAGGCAAGCACCGACGCCGCCAGAAGTCCGGCGTTGATCGCCCCGGCCTTGCCGATGGCCAGCGTGCCCACCGGAACTCCGCCCGGCATCTGCACGATCGACAACAGGCTGTCCATGCCCTTCAGCGCATGGCTTTCCACCGGCACGCCGAAAACCGGCAAGGGCGTCATCGAGGCCGCCATGCCCGGCAGATGCGCCGCCCCGCCGGCTCCGGCGATGATGACCTTGATGCCCCTGCTCTTGGCCTGGGTGGCATAGTCGTAGAGGCGCCTCGGGGTACGGTGCGCCGAAACGATGCGCGTCTCGTGAGGGATGTCCAGCGCCGTCAGCACGTCGGAAGCGTGCTTCATGGTGGTCCAGTCGGACTGGCTGCCCATGATGATGCCGATCAGCGGCGCGGTTTCAGGTGTGGCACGGATCAAGAGAACGCTCCCCTCCGGAAAGCCGGAATAACGGAAGCCGCGCATTATAGGCTCCCGCCCATTCCAGGCAAGGGAGAGAAAGCTGTCGCTCACGCAATAATATCAGGCAGGAGCTTGCTTTCCAGGACGGCGATCTGGTCCTTGATCATAAGCTTGCGCTTCTTCAAGCGCTGAAGCTGAAGCTGGTCAAACGGCGCTTCCGACGCGATGCGCGCGATCACGTCATCAAGGTCGCGGTGTTCGCTCCTCAGCGCCGCCAGCTTTTCGCGAATAATTTCCTGTTCGTTCATCTCGGCTCGACGACCGGTGAAGGGCCCCGCGTTTCTATATCACAAATTGCCGGGCACCGTGAGTCGCTCCTATCGGCCAAGGGGCAACACCCGGCGGCCCATCCTGTTGGGCTGGGGCAATGAAGCGCCGGGGCGGTTGCGGTGCCGCCGCCGAGTGGTTAAGACTGGGAGCCCTAATACCAAAGGCGTCGGGAAGATCGTCATGGCGGGTGAAAAGCGCATCGGCATTCTGACCAGCGGCGGCGACTGCGCCGGGCTGAACGCGGTAATCCGCGCGGTGGTTCACCGCGCCATTCTTACCCATGGCTGGGAAGTGATCGGCATCATGGAAGGCACCCATGGCCTTCTGGAGCGGCCGGTGCGCTATGTGAAGCTGGATCTGGCCCAG
>DASPMK010000272.1:0-4884 GCA_035627075.1 Azospirillaceae bacterium | reverse complement strand
TGGTGCTGCGCCCCGCCGACGCGGTGGAAACTGCCGAGTGCTGGGCTCTGGCGCTCGAAAATGCCCACGGCCCCTCGATTCTGGCCCTGTCGCGCCAGAACCTCCCCACCCAGCGCAAGGCGCACACGGAAGAGAACCTGTCGGCCAAAGGCGCCTACGTCCTGGCCGAGGCCAACGGCGAGCGCAAGGTCACCCTGCTCGCCACCGGCTCGGAGGTCGAACTGGCGATGAAGGCCCGCGACCAACTCCAGGCTGACGGCATCGGCACAGCCGTGGTGTCCATGCCCTCGTGGGAGCTGTTCGCCCGTCAGCCACAGCATTACCGCGATGCGGTGCTGGGTATCGGAACCGTCCGCGTGGCGGTGGAAGCCGCCAGCCCCTTCGGCTGGGAACGCTGGGTGGGCTCGGACGGCGCGGTCATCGGCATGGCCGGCTTCGGTGCTTCGGCCCCGGCCGATCAGCTCTATGCCCATTTCGGCATCACCCCCGAGGCCGTGGTCGCTGCGGCCAAGGAACGTCTGTAAAAGCGCCAACTCGATTTACTTGGAGTCCTGACGATGGCCCTCATTTCCATGCGCCAGTTGCTGGACCACGCCGCCGAGAACGGCTACGGCGTCCCGGCCTTCAACATCAACAACATGGAGCAGCTGCTCGCCATCATGGCGGCGGCGGAGAAGACCGACTCGCCCGTCATCCTCCAGGCGAGCCGTGGCGCGCGCGCCTACGCCGGCGATATTATGATCAAGCACATGATCATGGCGGCCGTGGAAATGAATCCGGACATCCCCGTCTGCATGCATCTCGACCATGGCAACGATGTCGACACCTGCCTGTCGGCCATCGCCGCCAATTTCTCGTCGGTGATGATGGACGGCTCGCTCAAGGCCGACGGCAAGACCCCGTCGGACTACGACTACAATCTCGCCGTCACCTCCAAGATCACCGACATCGCCCACATGATCGGCGTATCGGTGGAAGGTGAACTGGGCTGCTTGGGCAGCCTGGAAACCGGATCGGGCGAGAAGGAGGATGGCCACGGCTTCGAAGGTAAGCTCGACAAGGAAAAGCTGCTGACCGACCCGGATCAAGCCGCCGACTTCGTCAAGCGCACCAAGGTGGACGCGCTTGCGGTCGCCATCGGCACCAGCCATGGCGCCTACAAGTTCACCCGCAAGCCGACGGGCGACGTGTTGGCCATGGACGTGATCAAGAAGATCCATGCCAAGCTGCCCAACACCCACCTTGTCATGCACGGCTCGTCCTCGGTGCCGCAGGACCTTCAGGACATCATCAACCAGTACGGTGGTGAGATTCCGCAGACCTTCGGCGTGCCGCTGGAGGAGATCATCACCGGCATCAAGCACGGCGTGCGCAAGATCAACATCGACACCGACTGTCGCATGGCCATCGTCGGCCAGTACCGCAAGGTTTTGTCGGAGAAGAAAGCGGAGATCGACCCGCGCAACCTGAACAAGCCGGCCATGGCCGCCATGCAAAAGGTCTGCGAGGAGCGTTACGAGGCTTTCGGCACCGCCGGCAACGCCTCGAAGATCAAGCCGATTCCGCTGTCCGACATGGCCAAGTGCTACAAGGCCGGCGACCTGGACCCCAAGGTTCAGTAAGCCCGTGTGACGCGAGGGGGTATCCCCCCTCGCTTTCGGCTCCAAAATTCCGGGTTCCCGACATGACCGTCAAGATCGCTCCCTCCATCCTCTCCGCCGATTTCGCCAAGCTGGGCGAAGAGGTCCGCGCTATCGACGCGGCCGGTTGCGATTGGGTCCATGTCGACGTGATGGACGGCCATTTCGTGCCCAACATCACCATCGGCCCTGCCGTGGTGAAGGCGTTACGCCCGCACACCGCCAAGGTGTTCGACGTCCACCTGATGATTGAGCCCGTCGATCCCTTTCTGGAGGCGTTCGCCGACGCCGGGGCCGATGTCATCACCGTCCACGTCGAAGCCGGCCGCCATATCGACCGGACGCTCCAGGCAATCCGGGGCCTGGGCAAGAAGGCAGGTGTGTCGCTCAACCCCGGCACCCCTGCTTCGGCGATCGAGTTCCTGTTGGACAAGCTCGACCTGATCCTGGTGATGTCCGTCAACCCAGGCTTCGGTGGTCAGAGCTTCATCCTCGCTCAGATCGAAAAGATTCGTCGTTTGCGTCAGATGATCGGCGACCGCCCCATCGATCTGGAAGTGGACGGCGGAATCACTCCCGACAACGCCGGCCTGGTGGTTGAAGCGGGAGCCAATGTGCTGGTCGCCGGCAGTGCCGTGTTCAAGGGCGGTCGCTACACCGAAAACATCGCCGCCCTCCGTTCTACCAGTCGCCGCTAGTTCTCCGGTTCGACACTGGCTCGCCCCGGCTTCAGGCGAAAAGATCGACGATGCGGCCGCGTCCGGAGTGGGGACTGGGCGCCTGATGCGTCACGAAAGTTGAATGCATCTGGCGCGACGCCATCGGCATCGTCTGGATTTCATCCGCCTTGTTGCGGTCGCGCGGCGGCGCCGATTGGACAAAGGCCCGCCCCTGTTCCCGCTGACTGACCCCCGTCGCGCCGGAAGCGGCATTCACGGATGACATTCAATCCCCCCGAAAAAATGGCGGCGCGCAATATTTCGTCCAAATTCGCCGGAAATAGCAAGCCACGCAACAAGCACATTTTCCGCTTGATAAACAGCCCTAGGAACACCGCCCGGTGGCGGACCGTAATCGGAGAACACGCTTTCAATACGCGGGACGGGAGGGGACACCATACCTTAGCGTCAGGATCGTGTGCCCACCGTTTCCTCCCAATGATGGTTTTGGCGAAGAACGGCAAAGGCCGAGGTATGCGGCTGGGACAAGATCGCGCAGACGGCGGTAAACCGCTGCTCGATCGCCTCCCGGTCGGCCGACTGAACATCCTCCGCCATCCCCGCCTCAGCCACCAGACGGGCGTGGCGCATCAAGGCCTTGCGCTGGTGGGGGCTCTTGGCGAACTCGCCGATGCGGGCCAGCGTATCCAGCATACGTATGATCACCGCCGGCATCCGCGCCCCGGCCTGACGGATCTGATGGAAGGCGGCGTCGATCAACTCACCATGCACCGGAGCCTTTGCCACCACCCTCACCGAACCGTCGCTGTCGCGAAAGACGCGGGGGTGGAACGCCCGCCCCATCAACCGCGCCAGCCCGGCGCCCAGCCGGTCGACCACCGCCATCGCGGTAAACGGGTCGTTAATGCCGGGCGACAACGCCCGTACGGCGACCTCCACCAGATGGCGGATGGGAAACTCGATGTCCTGGACGGGGGTGCGGGACTGGCCGATAAGAATGGCTGAATCTATGCCGGCCAGCACTTCAGGCGTAGCCGCGTCCGCCGGCCACACCCGGATCGCCTGGGCGCCGGCGATGACAAAGTCGCCGGCGCGGATGTCGACCTGTACCACCGCCGAGAACCGCTGCCCCAACTCAGCCAGTTCCTCGTATTCGATGGCCTGGATATAGCCTTCCCGCTCCAGACACACCGCCCCGGCCCGGTGCGCGAAGTCGGCGGGCAGCAGCTTTTCCGGTTCCCTCTCCTCATCGGCATCGTGATCCCCACCGGCCGGCAGCAGCCGGGCGATGGCGTCGTCCAGTTCGGCGGCCACCCGCCGCACCACGGTGTCGGCCTTGATGGAACGGCCGATGTTGTGGATAAAGGCGATCAACAGGAACAGGCTCGCCAACGCCAGCGCGGTGCCCGCCGTCACCGCCAGATGCGGCACCCGGTCGCCGTCGGTGTTGGCGATGGCCCGGAGCACCAGCAGACAGTAGACAATGGTCATCATGAACACCCCCAGCACGGACTGGGTGGTGCGGTCGGCCATGAAGATGCGGATTAACCGCGAGCCGAACTGATTGGCGGCCAGCGTCAACACCACCAGTGTCATGGAAAAAACCAGACTGGTCATGGTGATGACGGAGGTCAGCAGCGTTGACAAAAGTTCACGGGCATCCTCCGCCCGACCGCTATGCAGCCACCAGACGGCGCCGGCTTTCAGCCCCAGCACCGTATTGTCGGTTTGCAGCAAGGCCACCGCCAGGGCGATCCCCACCAACACCATCATCACCGGCACGAACCACAGGCTGGTGCGCAGGCGCTCCCAGAACGTGTAGAATCGGTCGAGCATCGCCTCCCCGTTTTCCACTCCGCTTCATGCAATACGGCGGGACGGGCAAAGGTTCCGGTGGCACGCGTCACTGGCTTTAAAGTGCGCTTTAGGGAGATAAAGTTGACTTTAAGGCCCGGTCGTGGCTGTATGGCGGCCAGGAAAGGACGCCAGGGTGGACAAGACCAAGCTGTACAGCGTCTCCGAGTTGGCGCGGGAGTTCGCCTTGACGCCACAGGCACTCCGCTTTTACGAGGAGAAGGGCCTTTTGAGCCCCCACCGTGCGGGTGGGTCGCGGGTGTTCGACTACCGCGACCGGGCCCGGCTCGTCCTCATCCTCAAGTTCCGTCGCCTGGGCTTCTCGCTGGAGGAGGTCAAGGACTACCTCGACCGTTACCACCCGGGCGGGCGCAGCGCGGCGCAGTACCGCGACGGGTTGGACAAGGTCCGCCGCCGGCTGGCCGACCTGGAGCGGATGCGTGGCGAACTCGACGACATCATCGTCGAGCTGAAGGATCTGGAAGAAGACGCGAAAAAACGGCTTGCCGCGTGCGAACAGGGGCGGGCCGAGGAAAACACATCAACTCCGACTCTGGGAGAGAGTTAGACATGAAAGTCCTGGTCCCGGTGAAACGGGTCGTCGACTACAACGTGAAGATCCGCGTCAAGGCGGACGGCAGCGGCGTGGAGACGGCCAACGTCAAGATGTCCATGAACCCCTTCGACGAGATCGCCGTCGAAGAGGCCGT
>DASPMK010000271.1:0-2347 GCA_035627075.1 Azospirillaceae bacterium | reverse complement strand
TCGCGCGCCGTCTGGTGCTCCATCTCGGCGTTCAACTCGCCGCCCAGAAGCACCGCCCAAGCCGCCAGATTGAACCACAGCAACGCCACCACCACCGCACCCACCGAACCATAGGTTTCGTTGTAGCTGCCGAAGTTGGAGACATAGACCGAAAAGGCGATGGACCCTAGAAGCCACAGGCCGGTAGCCACCGCCGACCCCCAACTGACCCAGCGCCATTGCGCCCTCTGCCGGCTGGGAGCATAGCGATAGAGCACGGCCAGCCCGAAAATGATGCCCATCGCCAGGATGGGCCAGCGCGCCAAGCTGAAAACCCAAGCGATCGGCCCGGTGAGCCCGAGGGTGTTGATCACCGCCGGCACCGCCACCACCAAGGTCAGCACGACGAGCAGCAACAAGATGGCGCCCAACGTCATGGCGAACGCCGTGCCGTAATAGGCGAGGACCCCGCGCTTTTCCTCCTCCGCGTAGACGATGTTCAGCGATTCCATAAGCGCGGTGATGGCCCGCGAAGCACTCCACAGCGTCAGAAGCAGGCTGACGCCGAAGCTGAGCCCCAGCGCCGGCGCCGGCGCGGCGGCCACCTTCTGCGCCTGCTGGGCAAGCATGCCCTGCGCTTCCGGCGGCAGCACGCCGGACAGGCCTCCGACCTGCCGCTCGACCATCATCGGGTCGGCAACAAGGCCGTAGATCGACACCATCGCCGCGAGAATCGGGAAAATAGCGAGAAAGGCGTTGAACGCCACCCCCGCTGCCACGATGGAGATGTGGTCGCTCTTTTGCTCGCCCCACACCCGCCACAGGATGTCGCGCCATCCCGGCGCCGGCAATTCCGATGGCCGCCGCGCGTTCCGTCCGCGATCGCCTTGGCGGGCGCGGCGTTGATGATCCTGTCCGGCGGGGGCGTAGTGAGCCCGCATCCGCTCCTCGTGCAGGCGACGGCTTAACCCCAGCATGCCGTCCTCACGCCACCACTTCCTTCAGCGTCACCAGACGGTTGTGGGCCGTCTCCATATCGTGGAAATGAGCGCCCAACAGCACTTGCATGCCCTGTGGCATCTCCTGGTGCAAAACCTCGCGGAAAGCCGCCAGCGTGGCGTCCGCCCCCTCTTCCAGCGCCGTCACGATTTCCTCGCGGTTGCGGTCGGCGAGCGCGCCACGCAACGGCGCCCAGACGGCTCCCGGTTCCGGCCGCTCCGGCACGGGTTCCCGCAAGGCTTCCAATTCGGCGTCGAGCGCCGCCGCCGTGCGGTCATATTGTTCCGCCACCTCCCGCAACGCGTCGCGCCAAGCGGGGGTATCCACACGGGTTTCCGCCTCGCGCGCCAACTCCACACCTTCATGGATGATTTCGCTCAGCACCAGGAGTTGCATACCCAGACGCTGACGCTGGAGCAGGCGTGCCCCCTGACCATGGCCGGTGGCCATACCCTCCAGGTGCCGCCCTTCGCGTGAAACCGCAATGGCGAGCCATGTCACGCCGATACCGATCAGCGCCACCGGTATCGGGTTGTCGCGAATGACGCGGCCCAGGCGACCAGCCGAAACCCCTCGCGGGTCGGAACTCATGACGTCGCGCAGGACATGCATGGCGCCCGAGGACATCTGTCCGGGCGAGAGACGGAACTCGATCTCGTCGAGAGTCTGCTCCATGCGCGCACGGATACTCCCGATGTCGGCCTCGATGGCGTCAGAGGACCGTTGGGCGGCGCCGCTCGTTTCACGGTTCATGCCGGCAACTCCCCGCAATGCAGGTTGAAGGGGCGAATGCCGGCACCAACACCGCCCCGAGCCGTAAGGTTCCCGTTGCGCCCCTTCTAGGTCAGTTGGGCGGCCATCAGAATCTCAGCGCCGCCATGCCAGAGCATGGTGAGCGCGACATAGGTGATCACCACCAAACCGATATAGGCGATCCAGTGGTGTTTTTCGAGCAGCCGGGCGATCAGGCTTGCCGCCGCCCCCATCAGGCCCACCGACAGAATCAGGCCGACCACCAGCACCCACAGGTGTTCGCGCGCCGCGCCGGCCACCGCCAGAACGTTGTCCAGCGACATCGACACGTCGGCCACCACCACCTGCCAGATTGCCTGGCCGACGGTCTTGACGGGTGTGCCGTCCCCGTTGGTCTGGACACCACCTCCCAGCGCCGCCTCCACGGCTTCGGCGGCCTTGGCTTCCGCGCGCTGCTGCCGCAATTCACGGAACAGCTTCCAGCACACCCACAAAAGCAGGATGCCGCCAGCGAACGTCAGGCCGATAATGGCGAGAAGCTGGGTGGTAACGGCGGCGAACATAATGCGCAGCACCACCGCCGCGGCGATGCCCCAGAAGATCACCTTGGCCCGCT
>DASPMK010000270.1:0-5621 GCA_035627075.1 Azospirillaceae bacterium | reverse complement strand
CGGCAACCCGCCGGGCGATATCCTGCCGCAATTGCTCAAACGCGATGAGCAGCCGCCGCCATGCCGATGGTTCCGGCCCCGTCACCATCTGGATACGGCCCGGAACATAGCCCACCGCCCCTATCCCCTCGAAAAAGGCATGACGCTGGAAATCAAACGCGCCGGGCTCGGCCGGTTCCGGTGGCGGGTGCAGGGCGGCGGGCAGGCGGACCATTGCCCCCACCGGCGGCACCGTCTGGCGCCCCGCCAGACGGACGCGGGCGCGATGGGGTGTCGCCTCCGGCGGCAACCGGCCGATGGTGATTTCGGCGAGCAGCAGGCGCGCCCCCCGCGCCAGGGCCTCCACCTCGATCACCCGGCCGGTCACCTCGGCATAGCGCAGGCCACGGTCGAGCATCGGCGCGGTCACCACCGCAGTGCGCCACTGGGCCGCCGCGAATCCGGTCGCCGCCGCCAACACGGCAAGGCCGACCAGCACCACCCAGCCATGCCGGCGCAAGGCCACCATCAAGCCCAATGTCAAAGCCAGGGCCAAAAGCCCAACCCACCACGCCGGCTCGCCCGGCAGGGTAAAATAGAAAGCAATGCCGCCGCCCAGGAACACCGGCGTCCACAAACCCCAGCGCTCGCGCTCGGCCAGGAGATATTCCTCCAGGCCACCGAGGAAGCGGCGTACCCGTCCTCGTGGCGGATCGTCGAAAGCGTCGCCATCGTCCAGCCCCGGCCGTTCCGGCCAGTCCTGATCGTCCACCACGCGATCAACCATGGACAATCCGCCGGTTGCGCTGCATCGTACCCGCCCCAGTGCCATTTTTATGGCGTCACACCACGGTGTGACTTTACCAGCACTCGAGGACATTGCGTTACCGATGACCGTTGTCACCCGTTTTGCCCCTTCGCCCACCGGTTTTCTCCATATCGGCGGCGCGCGAACTGCTTTGTTCAACTGGTTGTATGCGCGCCGGCAGGGCGGCAAATTCCTGCTGCGCATCGAGGACACCGATCGCGCCCGCTCCACCCAGGCCGCGGTGGACGCCATTCTCGACGGCCTGTCCTGGCTGGGCCTGGAGTGGGACGGCGAGGCCGTGTCGCAGTTCGAGCGCAGCCCCCGCCATGCCGAGGTGGCCCACCACCTGCTGGCCGAGGGCAAGGCCTATTACTGCTACGCCACCCCCGAGGAATTGGAGGCCATGCGCGCCGAGCAGAAGGCCAAGGGCCTGCCAATGCGCTATGACGGTCGCTGGCGTGACCGCGATCCGTCGCAAGCGCCGGAGGGCATCAAGCCGGTGGTCCGGCTGAAGGCGCCGCAAGAAGGCGAGACGGTGCTCCGCGACCGCGTCCAAGGCGAGGTGCGTGTCCAAAACGCTCAGCTCGACGACATGGTGCTGCTGCGCGGCGACGGCACGCCCACCTACATGCTGGCGGTGGTGGTGGACGACCAAGACATGAAGGTAACCACGGTCATCCGTGGCGATGATCACCTCACCAACACCTTCCGGCAGCTTCAGCTTTACCAGGCCATGGGCTGGACCCCGCCCGAGTTCGCCCATATCCCGCTGATCCACGGGCCGGATGGGGCCAAGCTGTCCAAGCGCCACGGCGCCTTGGGTGTGGATGCCTACCGCGACATGGGCTATCTGCCGGAAGCGCTGCGGAATTACCTGCTGCGCCTCGGCTGGGCGCATGGCGACAATGAGCTCATCTCCACCGAACAGGCCATCGAGTGGTTCAACCTGGAGGGCATCGGCCGCTCGCCATCGCGCTTCGACTTCGCCAAGCTCAACAACCTCAACGCTCATTATATGCGCCAAGCCGACGATGACCGGCTGGTTGGGCTGGCGCTGCCCCGGATCGAGACGAAACTGGGGAAGTCGCTCAGCGATGCCCAGAAAGATCTGTTGAAGCGCGCAATGCCAGGCCTCAAGGCCCGTGCCCAAACCGTCGTGGAACTGGCCGATGGCGCGGCTTTCTATGTCTCGGACCGGCCGTTAGCCTACGACGAGAAGGCCAAGAGCCAGTTGGACGCGAATGGCCGTGCCGCCCTCGACGCCTTGAAGAAGGCCATCGAGGCCCTGCCCGATTGGACGGCCGAAGCGGTTGAAGGAGAGGCGCGTCGAGTCGCGGAGCAGCGTGGCGAGAAATTAGGCAAGGTAGCCCAACCTTTGCGCGCCGCGCTCACGGGATCGACCGTGTCTCCCCCCATCTTCGAGGTGGCTGTGCTGCTTGGCCGCGCGGAGGCCATAGCACGAATTGCCGATGCCCTTGGCACCCCGTAACTTCGCTGCGTTGCGTTGATATCCGACGGGCTTCCCACTATGCTTAGGCGGATATTCACGAGGCCAAACGGGCTCAAGGCCCCCTAAATCATAAGGAAGAGCCGAGATGAGCGATACGACGTCCAAGGCGACCAAGCCCGCCGGCGACAATTCTGTTACCCTGATCGATAACCGGACTGGCAAGTCCTACAACCTTCCCATCCTGGACGGGACGATCGGCCCCAGTGTGATCGACATCCGCAAACTCTATGGGGATACCGGTTACTTCACTTACGATCCGGGCTTCACTTCGACCGGCAGCTGCGAGTCCCAGATCACCTATATCGATGGTGATGAGGGCGTTTTGTTGCATCGCGGCTACGCCATCGAGGACCTCGCCGAGCACAGCGATTTTACCGAGGTCTGCTATCTTCTTCTATACGGAGAGCTGCCGACCGCCGACCAGAAGACCAAGTTCGAGAAGACCATCACCAACCACACGATGGTTCACGAGCAGCTCACGACGTTTTATCGCGGTTTCCGTCGCGACGCCCACCCGATGGCGGTGGTATGCGGCGTGACCGGCGCCCTCTCGGCCTTCTACCACGATTCCACGGACATTAATGACCCGCACCAGCGGATGGTGGCGTCCCACCGGCTGATCGCCAAGATGCCGACCATGGCCGCCATGGCCTATAAATACTCGACCGGCCAGCCGTTCGTGTATCCGCGCAACGACCTGAAGTACGCGGAAAACTTCCTCAGCATGACATTCGCGACCCCGTGCGAGCCGTACAAGGTCAACCCGATCCTGGCCAAAGCCATGGATCGTATTCTGATCCTGCACGCCGACCACGAGCAGAACGCGTCCACCTCTACCGTGCGCCTGGCGGGCTCCTCGGGCGCCAACCCGTTCGCCGTCATCGCCGCTGGCATCGCCTCCTTGTGGGGTCCCGCTCACGGCGGCGCCAACGAGGCCGTATTGAAGATGCTACAGGAGATCGGGCACAAGGACCGCATCTCCGAGTTCGTCAAGCGCGCGAAGGACAAAAACGACACCTTCCGCCTCATGGGCTTCGGCCACCGGGTCTACAAGAACTATGACCCGCGCGCCCAGGTTATGCGCAAGACCTGCCACGAGGTTCTAGGCGAGCTCGGCATCAAGGACGAGCCGCTGCTCGACATTGCCATGGAACTCGAAAAGATCGCGTTGGAGGATGAGTACTTCGTCGAGAAGAAGCTTTATCCGAACGTCGATTTCTACTCGGGCATCATCCTGAGGGCCATGGGCTTCCCGACCAGCATGTTCACCGTGCTGTTCGCGCTGGCCCGCACCGTCGGCTGGATTTCGCAGTGGAAGGAGATGGTCGAGGACCCGCAGGCCAAGATCGGCCGTCCGCGCCAGCTGTTTACCGGTCACACCAAGCGGCCCTACGTGGCGCTGTACGAGCGTGGCTGATCACCCGTCACAGTCCGCGGAAACGGGTGGCCCCAATGGGGCCACCCGTACCTCGCCGGCGGTGATTCTCCCGCCATGGCAGGCCCGCGTTCAGCCCCGCCCGGCCAACGACAACAAGGCCCCCCTTCGCCTGCGCGTGATGCGCGGCGGCGTCGCGGCTCTGCTGATCGCCGTGCTGGTGGCGATGGCTCTTCAATACCTTCGCTGACTGACCCTCCGGCCTTACACGGCCGGTTCCACCACCGACCGGCGCACGGGTACCATCTGCACCGTCAGAATGCAGACGAGGATCAGGGCGCAGCCGACCATTCCGGCGGCCGACAGGCTTTCGCCCAGGAATACCGCACCACCGATCGCGGCGAAGACCGTTTCCGAACTCAAAATGATGGCAGCGTCGGCTGCGGTGGTGAACCGCTGTCCCACGACTTGGAAGGTAAAGGCAAGCCCGACCGATAGGACGCCGGTGTAGGCAATGGCTGGCCACGCGGCAAATACGTCGGCCAGCGATGTGGCTTCCGTGAACACCGCCCCACTCGTCGCCAACAGACCGGCGACCATGAACTGCACGACGGCAACCACGATCGGCGCGCCGGTGCGCACAGCCATGGCACCCACCAGAAGGACGTGGATCGCCCAGAACACGGTGCTGACCATAACCCAGACGTCGCCAGCCGCCAGCGACATCGTAGCGGCCCCACTCAACAGGTAGGTGCCGGCCAGGCAGCCCAGCCCGGCGGGCCAGACCACCGGATGGGGCATGGTCCGCAAAACCAACAGAGCAATCAGGGGGACCAGCGGCACGTAGAGGCCGGTCAGGAAACCGGCGTTGGTGACGGTGGTCAGGCCAATGCCAATTTGCTGCAGGATGGCACCACAGAATAGCGCAACACCGGTCAGCACCATGCCGACCCAGTCGAGGGCCGACAGCCGTCGGCCCTCGCGCCGCAGGCTACATCCGTTAAACACCGCCAGCGGCAAGACGACCAACGTTCCCAAAAGGAAGCGGGAGCCGGTAAAAGCCAAGGGGCCGATGTGCTCCATGCTCATGTGCTGGACGACGAAGGACGAGCCCCAAATTACGGCGGCAGCCAGGAGCAAAAGGTTCGCGTGCAGGCGTGTCAATTCAGCTCAATCTTTTTGGGTTTCCGCTTGGATCAGTTCGACCTTGTAGCCGTCCGGGTCCTCGATGAAAGCGATCACCGTCGACCCGTGCTTCATCGGCCCCGGCGGACGCGGCATCTTCACGCCTTCCGCCGCCAACTTTTCACAGGTGCCGTAGATGTCCGGCACACCAATGGCAATGTGACCGAAGGCGGTGCCAAGCTGATAGGGTTCCGCCTGATCCCAGTTGTGGGTCAATTCCAGAACCGTGTGATCTTTTTCGGCACCATAGCCGACGAAGGCCAGGGTAAAGCGGCCGCTTTCGTAATCCCTGCGGCGCAAGAGTTTCATACCCAGATGCCGAGTGTAAAAATCGATCGACTTTTCCAGGTCGAACACCCGGATCATGGTGTGGAGCATCCGGAACGAGCCGGTTTCAGCTGCCGACATATGTCTTCTCCTCTTTCCTGTGCTCGGCGACAAGACGCAGTACCGCCGCCGCCGCCCTTTCGCTGGGTGACTCCCCACCTTGTCCCAGCCAGTGCCCGACCTCGGCCACGCCTTTGATCTGCTCGGCCGCGGCATCCGGATCGTCCAACAGCCGGGCAAGCGCTTCGGCCAGGGTGTCGGGGCGGCAGTCCTCCTGCAACAGTTCGGGCACCAGCGGCCGGTCGAGCATGATGTTGACCAGGTTCACATATTTCACCCGCACCAGTCGGCGCGCCAACGCGATCGTCACCGGGTTCATGCGGTAGGCAATCACCGCCGGCAACCGCGCCAATGCCAATTCCAGCGCCACCGTGCCC
>DASPMK010000269.1:0-10470 GCA_035627075.1 Azospirillaceae bacterium | reverse complement strand
CGACGCCGCGTCGAGGTGCGGCTGCTCGGTCAGGATGCGGCGCCGTTCGGCTTCGAAGTGGGCGCGCAACGACACCACCGCCGGCACCGCCGCCCGTTCCGCCCGGCTGCGGACAAAGGCGGCCACACCTTCGTCCACCATGGACCACGCCTGGACCATAGCGGCCTCACGGCTCACCCGACCCTCCAGGGCGAAGCGCTCCAGATCGGACAGGTCGTAGACGAAGGCGCCGTCCAGCTTGCCGACAGCGGGATCGACATCGGCCGGGATGGCGGCGTCGATGAAGAAGATGGGCCGGCGCCGACGGCGTTTCAGCGCGGCTTCTACCTGGGGGGGCGACAGGATGTAGCGGCCGAGGCCGCCAGCGGTTACGACGATGTCGGCGGTCGCCAGGGCGGCATCAAGTTCGGCGAAGGGGGCATGGTGGGCGTCCAGCCGGCGCGCGGCGGCCTCGGCGCGGCGGTCGATCGTGGCGGTGACGGTCAGGCGCGACAACCCGGTTTCGCGCAACTGGTCCACCATCAGGGTACCCATGTCGCCCAAACCCACCAGCAGGGCGGTGCATTTGCGGATTTCACCGAACAGGTCGCGGGCGATCTGCACGGCGGCGGCGGCGATGGAGGTCGGGCCTTCGGCGATGGCGGTTTCGCTGCGCACCCTTTTGGCCACGGCATAGGCCGCCTGAAGCACCGCCTCCAGGTCCGGGCCGGACAGGCCGGCGGAGGCCGCCAGCCGATGGGCGGTCTTCACTTGCCCCAGCACATGGGGCTCGCCCACCACCTGGCTGTCCAGCGAGGAAGCGACGGCGAAGATATGGCGGACGGCGGCCTCGCCGGTCAGGGTGTAGACTTGGCCCTCCAGATCGGCCGCCGGCAGCCCGGCGCGCTGCGCCATGATGGAGGCGGCGGCCAGTTCGGCTTCGACCGGGTAGCCATGGACCGCCTGGACCTCGATGCGGTCGCAGGTGGCCAGCCACACCGCCTGGTCGAATCCCTGAGCCTTCAGCGTCGCCAGCACGCCCGGCACCTCCACCTCGTCGGTGGCCATGCGCTCGCGCAGGCTGCCGGAACAGCTCTTGTGGTTGGCGCCGACAACGATGAAGGTGGCTGCGGTCATTACAGTCCGGGGCTGATGCCCCTTAGCTTACTTCTTTGCGGCCTCGATTTCCGCCGCCTTTTTCTCGGCCAACTGGGCCAGATGCTCGACGATGTCGCCGTCCTTCAGCCGGTGGTCGGTGGCGCCGCCGAGATAGACCTGATGCGTGTTGTTGCCGCCGCCGGTGAAGCCGATGTCGGTCTCGCGCGCCTCGCCCGGGCCGTTGACCACGCAGCCGATCACCGACAGGGACATCGGCGTGGTGATGTGGGCCAGCCGCTTTTCCAGAGCCTCAACGGTCTTGATGACGTTGAACTGCTGGCGCGCGCACGACGGGCAGGAAATGACGCTCACGCCACGCTGGCGCAGGCCCAGCGATTTCAGGATGTCGAAGCCGACGGCCACCTCCTCCACCGGATCGGCCGACAACGAGACGCGCAGCGTGTCGCCGATACCCGACCACAGCAGCATGCCCAGGCCGATGGACGACTTGACCGTGCCGGCGCGCAGGCCACCCGCCTCGGTGATGCCGATGTGCAGGGGGTAATCGCAGGCTTCGGCCAACCCCTGGTAGGCGGCCACGGCCAGGAACACGTCGGACGCCTTGACGCTGATCTTGAACTCGCGGAAGTCATGGTCTTCCAGGATGCGCGCGTGGTTCATCGCCGATTCGACCATGGCGTCGGGGCAGGGCTCGCCGTACTTCTCCAGCAAGTCCTGCTCCAGCGAGCCGGCGTTGACGCCGATGCGCATGGAGCAGCCGTGGTCCTTGGCGGCCTTCACCACCTCGCGCACCCGCTTGGCCGAGCCGATGTTGCCGGGGTTGATGCGCAGGCAGGCCGCCCCTGCCTCGGCCGCTTCGATGGCGCGCTTGTAGTGAAAATGGATATCCGCCACCACCGGCACGGAGACCCGCCCGATGATGTCCTTCAGCGCCGCGGTCGATTCCACATCGGGGCAGGAGACGCGGACGATGTCGGCGCCGGCCTGCTCCATGGCGTGGATTTGCGCCACCGTCGCCGCCACGTCGGTTGTCGGCGTGTTGGTCATAGACTGCACGGTGATGGGCGCGTCACCACCGACCGGCACCTTTCCGACGAAGATCTGGCGGGACTTGCGACGGCGGATCTCGCGATAAGGACGCACGCTCATGACGGGCCTTCAAATGGGGGCGGCAGTACACGGAAAAGTGCGGCCGGATAAAAAAAACGCAAGGGGGCACCCCCCCCTTGCATCGCTTCAAGCATCCGAACCTAGTTGGAAACGGGCTTCAGCTTCAGCCGGCCGGATTCCAGATCAACGTCGCGCATTACCTGACCGACCGTTCCCAGCATCCCGGCGTCCTTGCCGTCGACGCTGATCAGCAGGCCGCCGGCGTTGCCGGTGCGCAGCTTCAGGCCCGGTTTGTCGGGCACGCGGAAGGTATCGCCCGGCCGCAGCACACGGGCCAGCAGCAGTTCGCCATTGGCGTCGCGCACCTGCACCCAACTGTCCTGAGTGGCGCGGATCTGCATCCGGGACTCGTGGTTCTGGGTGCCATAGACCTTGCCGCTTTCAGCCGCTTTGTTTGCTGTCGGCTGCGGCGTCGGGGCTGTTATCGGGGCGGCGGCGGGCGGGGCGGCGAGCTTTGGCGCGGCGGAGGCATCGTCAGCCGGGCCGGACACCAGCGGGGTTTCGTCTTCGTCGTCTCCTGGTGGAATCGACGGCGGCATCGACGATGTCGGGGTCGGCGCGGCGGCCGGTGCGGTGGTCGCCACCACCGGCACGGCCGGTGCGGTGGGAGAAGGAGCGGCCGGGGGCTTGGCCGCCGTGGCGGTGGTGGAGCGCGGCTCCGGTCCCTTGGCGGCCTTGGTCGGTTCGGCCGGCTTCCCCGGCTCCACCGTTTTCCCCGGCTCCACCGTCTTCGGCTGTTCGGCGGGCTTGGGTGGCTCCGCTGGTTTGGCGGTGTCCAGCGGCTTGGGTGGTTCCGCCACCGCTTTGGGAGCCTCCGTGACGGGCTTGGGCGGTTCCACCATCGGAAGCGGAGGCTCGATCGCCGACGATGCCGTCAGCGGGACGGTGGTGGTCGGAGCGTTGACCGGAGCACCGGCGGCCACCTCCGCCGTGTTCTCGACCGGGACGGTTACGTCGACCGTCGGCGGCGCGCTGGAGCCGAGCGGCCCGAGCGAGATGCCGTCGACCAGCGACACCAATCGGTCCGGCAGGGCCGGCACCAGATCGGCCATGTTGCGCTCGGTGGACGACAGGTAATACCAGCCGCCATAGGCGAGGCTGGCCATCACCACCGCGCTCAAGAGGATGGTGCCACCGGGCACGCGACCCTCGGGCACCGGGGTCGGGAAGTAGAAATCGGGCGGGCGGGTGCCGGAGCCTTCCTCCTTGAACTGGGCAAGAATGGCTTCGGAGTCCAGGCGCAGGAAGTCCGCGTAGCTGCGCAAGAAGCCCACGGCGTAGGCGGTACCCGGCAGTTCCGAGAACTGACCGTCCTCGATCGCCTGGAGATAGACGTAACGGATGCGCAAAGTCGCCGCGACGTCGCGCAGGTCATAGCCGGTGTCCAGACGGGCGTTCCGCAGGATGTCGCTGACGGTTTCCGGGCGCTGGTGTCCGCCGCCGTCGATCCTGGGTCCCGTGTCGAACGGGGGCTCCGGCGCGATTCTGGGCTTGGCGCCCCTGCCGATCAATTTGAAAAACTTGCGTTTGCGCTCGGCCATATCGCTCGCCGTTGTGCCCAAGAGGTCGTAAGCGACCCGGTTGCCGAACACCGCAAGGAGCAGAGGAGGGGTCCGCCAAAACCGGGTGGGGACGCACCTCTAGCATATCCGGTTCGGTATTCCCTTGTAACAAACCTTCGTGAGCAATGGCAATCGGATCAGTGATCGATCTAGATGATCACCCCGTGATCCTTGGCGAAGGCGCGAAGTTTATCGCGGAGACTGTGGTCACTGCGGTCTAACAGGCCGTCGAGATATCCGCGCAACTGGCCGATATGGAGACTGCGCAGCATCGTCTTTACCGGGCCCACCGATTGGGCCGCCATCGACAGGCTGCGCACGCCGATGCCGATCAGCGCCATGGCGTCCACCGGGCGCCCGGCCATTTCGCCGCACACGCTGAGCGGCACGTCCGCCGTCTCGCACGCCCGGGCCAGGGTCTTCAGCACGGTCAGCATGGATGGCGACAGCGGATCGTAGCGGTCGGCCATGCGTGGATTGCCGCGATCGCTGGCGAAGAGGTATTGCGTCAGGTCGTTGGAGCCCACCGACATGAAGTCGATTCGCGGCAAAAGGGCGGGAAGTTGCCATAGCAACGACGGCACCTCCATCATCACGCCGACCTTCAGGTCGCGCGGCGCGGTGAAGCCGTCGCTGTCCAGCCGCGCCACCTCCATGTCCAGGATGCGGCGGGCCTCGATGAACTCGGCAACCTCGGCCACCATGGGGAACATGATGCGCACGCCGCGGCCGGCAGCGGCACGCAGGATGGCGCGGATCTGCTTGCGCAGCATCGCCGGTCGGTCCAGCCCGATGCGGATGGCCCGCCAGCCCAGCGCCGGGTTCTCCTGCTCCTCGGTGTTGAAGTACGGCAGCGGCTTGTCGGCGCCGACATCCAGGGTGCGGAACACCACCGGCTTGCCGCCGGCCGCCTCCAGCACCTTGGCGTACAACTCGGTCTGCGCCTTCACGTCAGGATAGGCCGAGCGCACCATGAACGGGATTTCGGTGCGGTAGAGGCCGATGCCGTCGGCGCCGGAATCGTGCAGGTGCGGCAGATCGATCAACAGACCGCAGTTCAGGTGCAGCGCGACGAAGGCGCCGTCCTGGGTGATCGACGGCAGGCCGCGGATTCGCGCATAGACCTTGGCCTTTAGCTTGCGGGCTTGAAGGCTTTGGAAAAAGGCGTCCTGGATATCCTCGGCCGGGCGCACGAACACCTGGCCATGGTCGCCGTCGACAATCAGCGGGTCCAGCGGCTCGATCCGCGACAGCACGTCGATGCATTGGCCGACCACGGGAATATCCAGCGCGCGGGCGACGATGGCGACATGACTTGACGCCGATCCCTCCTCCAGCACCAGGCCGCGCAGGCGACGGCGGTCGTAGTCGAGAAGCTCCGCCGGCCCCAGCGAGCGCGCCACCAGGATGGTGTCCTCCGGCAATTCGCCGATCAGGATCGCCGAGCCCGACAGGTGGCGCAGCAGCCGGTTGGTCAGGTCGTCCAGGTCGAGCAGCCGCTCGCGGATGTAGGCGTCGGAAATCTGCCCCATGCGGGCGCGGGTGTCGTTCTGCACCCGCTGCACCGCCGCCTCGGCGGTCAGCCCTTTGTTGATGGCCTCGCGGATGCGCGTCAGCCAGCCCCGGTCCTCCGCGAACATGCGGTAGGTTTCCAGGATGTCCCGGTGCTCGCCCGAACCCTCGGCGGCCAGCAGGTCGTCGATGGCACTGTGCATCTGCGCCAGGGCGTGACGCAGGCGCTCCAACTCGTGCTCGGGGTCCTCGGCCACCATCTGGCGGATGGTGAGCTGCGGACGGTGCAGCACCGCCAACCCCATGGCGATGCCGCGGTTGACCGAGATGCCGCCCAGTCGCGCCGGCAACAGGCCGGCGTCGTTGACCGAAGAGATTTCCTTGGGGTCGATCAACTCGCCCGAGGCCACCAGTTCGGCCACCACCATGGCGACGGTCTGGAGGGTTTCGACCTCCTCGTCCAGGTACTCGCGGCGTTCCTTGTGCTGGATCACCAGCACGCCGCGCACCCGGCCACCGCGCAGGATCGGCACGCCGGCCAAAGACTGGAAGGGGTCCTCGCCGGTTTCCGGGCGGTAGGCGAAATTGGGATGGGTCTGGGCGTTGGCCAGCGCCACGGCGCGCGCGTGGGCCGCGATGTCGCCGACGATGCCCTCGCCCACGCGCAGGCGGGTATTGTGTACCGCCTGGGGGTTGAGGCCGAAGGTGGAGAACAGCTCCAGCACCTCGCCGGCGCGCATGACGTAGCAGGAGCAGACGTCGGCCCGCATTTCGACGGCGATGACGCCGACGATGCGGTCCAGCCGGTCCTGCGCCGCGCTGGAGCCGGCCATGATGTCGCGCAGATGGGCCAGAAGGCGTCGCGGGGCCCCGATGGCGACCGTCGGGGCGTGCGCGCCCGCGGCCCCGATGTCCGGAAGCTCCGCCATGGCTCAGACCACTCCGGTCAGGGATGCCGCGCCATAGAACAGCGCGCGCTGTTCCAGCGCCGCTTCCGCCTGGGCCACCAGATCGGCCAGGATTTCCGCCGTGGGCTGCTCGCGCGTCACCATTCCCACACTCTGTCCCGCCATCACCGAGCCGTTCTCGACATCGCCTTCAACCACCGCGCGGCGCAAGGCTCCTGCCCAGAAATGCTCGATCTCCAGCTGCGCTTCCTTTTGGGTCAGCTCGCCGCGGCCGAAGCGCTCGATCACCTCGCGCTGGAATTCCATGAAACGGCGGGTGCCGGCGTTGGCCAGCGCGCGCACCGGGATGACGGGGAAGCGCGGGTCGATCTGTGCCGATGGCACCGCGTCGCGAGCCGAGGCGTTGATGAAGGCCTTCTTGAACCGGGGATGCGCCACCGACTCGGTCGCGCAGGCGAGGCGCGTGCCGATCTGCACGCCGGCCGCCCCCATTTCCAGGAAGGAGACGAGAGCCTCGCCGCGCCCGATGCCGCCGGCCACGAACACCGGCACCTGGCGCACCTCGGGCAGGATTTCCTGGGCCAGCACGCTGGTGGCGACCGGGCCGATATGGCCGCCGGCCTCCATGCCCTCGACCACCAGGGCGTCCACCCCGTGCCGCACCAGCCGCTTGGCCGCGACCAGCGCCGGGGCGAAGGCGATGGCGTGGGCGCCGCCGTCCTTGACGCGCTTGATGGCGGCACCCGTTGCCAGACCGCCGGCCAGCACGACATGCCCCACCTTGAGCCGGGCGCACACGTCGATCAGGGCATCAAGCTCGGGGTGCATGACGATGAGATTGACGCCGAAGGGCCTGGAGGTCAGCAGGCGGGTCGCCTCGATCTCCTCGGCCAGCATCGCCGGCGGCATGGAACCGCAGGCCAGCACGCCGAAGCCGCCGCCGTTCGACGTGGCCGCCACGAGGTTGCGCTCCGACACCCAGGTCATGGCGCCGCCAAGGATGGCCAGCTCCGTGCCCAGGAAGTCCCGGCCCCGGCTCCACAGCCGGTCGAGCCGGGCGCGCGTGGGGCTCATGGTCGCGGTCTCAGTCATGCCGGTTCCGTCGCGGCCTCAATGAATCCGGGAGGCGGAAGCCCCAAGGCCTCCACCTCCGGCAGTCGGGTGACGATCAGGCCTGATCCAGGCCGTAGGCGGTGTGCAGCGCGCGCAGAGCCAGCTCGGTGTACTCTTCGGCGACCAGCACGCTCACCTTGATCTCCGAGGTGGAGATTACCTGGATGTTGATGCCCTTGTCGGCCAGCGTCGTGAACATCTTCTGGGCGACGCCGGCATGGCTGCGCATGCCCACACCGACCACCGAGATTTTCACCACGTCCTTGTCGGCGGCGATACGCTCGAAGTTCAAGTGGGGCTTGGCCTCTTCCAGGAGCTTCACGGCGCGGTCGAAGTCGGCCGTCGACACGGTGAAGGTCAGGTCGGTGTACTTGCCGTCCTCGGACACGTTCTGGACGATCATGTCCACGTTGACCGCGGCGTCGGCCAACGGGCCGAAAATGTGGGCCGCCACACCGGGGCGATCCGCGACGCGGATGAGGGTGATCTTCGCTTCGTCGCGGCTGTAGGCGATGCCGCTGACCAGTTCCTGTTCCACGATTTCGTCCTCGTCAACCACCAGAGTTCCGGGAAGGGCGCTGCCGGGCGCCTCTTCGAAGCTGGACAGCACCTGCACACGCACGCGGTGCTTCATCGCCATCTCGACCGAGCGGGTCTGGAGCACCTTGGCGCCTTGCGAGGCCAGCTCCAGCATCTCCTCGTACGTGATCCGGGACAGCTTCTTGGCCTTCGACACGATGCGCGGGTCGGTGGTGTAGACGCCGTCCACGTCGGTGTAGATGTCGCAGCGCTCGGCGCCCAGGGCCGCGGCCAACGCCACCGCCGAGGTGTCGGAGCCGCCACGGCCCAGCGTGGCGATGCGGCCGGTGGGCGCCATGCCCTGGAAGCCGGCGCACACCGCGACCTCGCCGGTCGCCATGCGCTTGAGCATCTCTTCGGTATCGATGGTGACGATGCGGGCCTTGCCGTGGACATCATCGGTGCGGATGGGCAATTGCCACCCCTGCCACGACCGCGCCGAGACGCCCAGATCTTGCAGGGCGATCGCCAGGAGACCCGAGGTCACCTGCTCGCCCGAGGCCACCACCGCGTCGTATTCGCGGGCATCATGCAGCTTGCTGATGTCCGTGCAGTGCTTGACCAGCTGGTTGGTCACCCCGGCCATGGCCGAGACGACGACGGCCACCTTGTGGCCGGCGTCCACCTCCGCCTTAACCTTGCGGGCGACGTTCTTGATCCGCTCCACATCGCCCACCGATGTGCCGCCGAATTTCAGGACGATCAGCGCCATGCCCTAAAGCCTCACTTCACCCCGGTGTCCAAAGCGTACACAATGAGTGCGTACACGATTGAATACGAAACCTGTGCGCGCCGCCGTTGCCGGGGCGCGGCGGCGTATCCATACTCTGTCGTCCGGGGCGAAGCAAGGTTGCCCCACGCCTGCCGGGCGACTTATTTTGGCGCGAAATTGCTCCAGGGGACCATTGTATGGCCGTTTCCAAACCGAACGCCTCTTCCACGGGCACCACGGTCGATCAGGACGAAGTCGCGCGCTTCTCGGCCATTGCCGCCCAGTGGTGGGACCCGACCGGCAAGTTCCGGCCGCTGCACAAGCTGAATCCGGTCCGCCTCGAATACGTCCGCAACGCGGTGTGCGTGCGGTTCGGCCGCGACCCTTCGTCCGACCAGCCGCTGGCCGGTCTGCGGCTGGTCGATATCGGCTGCGGCGGCGGGCTGATCGCCGAGCCGCTGGCCCGCATGGGGGCCGAGGTGGTGGGGGTGGACGCCGCCGAGAAGAACGTGAAGACCGCCCAGGCGCACGCCACCGGCAACGGCGTGACCGTCGATTACCGCTGCACCACGGCCGAAGCCCTGGCGGCGGCCGGTGAGCGGTTCGACGTGGTGGTGGCGCTGGAGGTGGTGGAGCATGTGGCCGACGTCGGCCTGTTTCTCAAGTCCTGTGCCGAGTTGGTCAGGCCCGGCGGCCTGATGTTCCTGGCCACCGTCAACCGCACCACCAAGGCCTACGCCTTGGCGATCATCGGGGCGGAGTACGTGCTGCGCTGGCTGCCACGCGGCACCCACGACTGGCGCAAGTTCCTGAAACCCTCCGAGTTGGCCGCCCACCTGCGCCCCCATGGCGTCGAGGTCCGCGACCTCGTCGGCGTCACCTATGCCCCGCTGACCGACGTGTTCCGCCTCAACCCGCGCGACCTGGAGGTCAACTACATGCTGTGGGCGGATAAGGCGGCGGAGTAGGCTTCATTGTGGGCAACCCCGCCATGGGACCGTCCGACGCGGCCCGCGCACCCGCCTTGCAGGGCGACGTGCCCGCTGACGAAGGCGGGGGCGCCGGCCGGGTTTTGACACCGTTATGCCATCCGCACCTTCTCGATGAAGCCGTCCACCTCGCGGCGCAGGGTTTCGGATTGCTTGGCCAGGCCGTCGGCGGTCTTCAAGGTGTCGGTGGCCATCGTTCCGGTATCGCTGGCCGCGCGGGTCACCCCGCCGATGTTGCTCGACACTTCCGAGGTCCCCCTGGAAGCCTCGTTGATGTTGCGGGCGATCTCCTGGGTGGCGGCACCCTGCTGCTCGACCGCGGTGGCGATGTTGGTGGTGATTTCGCGCATCCGCCCGATGGTGCCGCAGATGCCTTGGATGGCGGCCACGGTCTGGCCGGCGACCGCCTGGATCTGCTGCACCTGGATCTGGATGTCGCCGGTAGCCTTGGCGGTCTGGTTGGCGAGGTTCTTGACCTCGCCGGCCACCACGGCAAAGCCTTTGCCCGCCTCGCCGGCACGGGCGGCTTCGATGGTGGCGTTCAGCGCCAGTAAATTCGTCTGGGAGGCGATGGAATTGATCAGCCCCACCACCTCGCCGATCCGCTGGGCCGCTTCCGACAGGCCGCCAACCGTGGTGTTGGTGTTGTTGGCCTCTTCCACGGCGGCGTTGGCGATCCCGGCGGATTCGGAAACCTGCCGGCCGATCTCGCCGATTGATCCCGTCAGCTCCTGAGTGGCGACCGCCACGGTCTGGACGTTGATCGAGGCCTGGGAGGCCGCCGCCGCCACGACGGTCGACTGCTTGCTGGTCTGGTCGGCGGTGGC
>DASPMK010000268.1:0-5465 GCA_035627075.1 Azospirillaceae bacterium | reverse complement strand
ACCTGGGGCGGCAGTTGCGCCTTCAAGGTGGGCAAGAGCGCCTTGACCCGGTCCACCACCTCCACGGTGTTGGCGTCGGGCTGGCGCTGCACCGCCATGACGATGGAGCGGGCGCCGTTGAACCAGCTGGCCAGCCGGGTGTTTTCCACTGAATCCACCACCGTCGCCACATCGCCGAGATGGATCGGCGCGCCGCCGCGCTGGGCGACGATCAGGTCGCTGAAGGCCGCCGCGTCGGGTAATTGCGGGTTGGCGGTCAGCACCAGTTGCTGGCGCGGACCGGCGAGCGTGCCGACCGGCGAGTTGGCGTTGGCGGCGACGAGCGCGTTGCGCACCTCATCCAGGCCGATGCCGCGCGCGGCCAGGGCGTCGGGGTTGACCTGGACGCGGACGGCGTATTTCTGCGAGCCGTAGACCAGCACCTGCGCCACGCCCAGCAACGAGGACAGGCGCGGCTGCACCAGGGTTTCGGCGTAGTCGTTGATGGTGGACAGCGGCAGGGTGGTGGAGCTGAGCGCCAGCAGCAGGATGGGCTGATCGGCCGGGTTGGATTTGCGGTAGGACGGCGGGGTGGTCATCTCGTCCGGCAGGCGGCGCTGGGCGCGGGCCAGCGCCGCCTGCACGTCGGCCGCCGCGTCGTCGATGTCGCGGTCGAGCGCGAACTGCAAGGTGATGGAGGTCGAACCCAGGCTGGACGACGAGGTGATGGTGTCCAGCCCGGCGATGGTGGAGAACTCGCGCTCCAGCGGCGTCGCCACCGACGAAGCCATGGTTTCCGGGTTGGCACCGGGCAGGGAGGCCGAGACGCTGATGACGGGGAAATCCACCGTCGGCAACGCCGCGACGGGAAGCTGGCGATAGGCGAAAACGCCGGCCAGGATCAGCGCCGCCGTCAGCAGCACCGTCATCACCGGCCGGCGGATGCACAGTTCCGACAACATCAGGACATTCCTCCCGATGGTTGCTGGGGTTTGTCACTGTCCTTGCCGCGCTCGGCCACCTTGGCGTCGGGGGTGAGGCGCGATTGGCCGTCCACCACCACCCGCTCACCGGGGGTGAGCCCTTTGGCGATCACCGATAGCCCGTCCACCGTGCGGTCGACGGTGACCGGGCGCATCTCCACCGTCTGGTCGGGGCGGACCACCCACACATAGGGGCCTTGCTGGCTGGTCTGCACCGCCACCACCGGCACGGTCGGCGCCTGCGGATCGACGCGCAGCACCAGGACCACCTCCACGTACTGGCCCGGCCACAGCCGGGTATCGGTGTTGTCGAACTGGGCCTTGAGCTGGATCGTGCCGCTTTGCGGATCGACAGCGCTGTCTATGAACGACAGCCGGCCTTCCGCCGGCCCGGCCCCGTCGCCGGGGATGGTGGCGCGCACCGTGAGCGGTCCGGCGGCAGCCTGGCGGACGGCGGCCAATTCGCGTTCGGCCACGTTGAAGGCCACCGAAATGGGGCGAATCCGGGTCAGTGTCACCAGGGCACCGGCGTCGCCCGGGCGCACGGTATTGCCGGGCCGGACCAGGATGGCGCCGGTGCGGCCGTCCATCGGCGCGGTGATCCGGGTGTAGTTCAGCGTCAGCCGGGCGGCGTCGATGGCGGCCTGATCGGCCTTGACCGTGGCCTCCAGCGCGTTGGCTTGGGAGATCGCGGTGTCGTACTGCTGGCGGGCGACGGCATCGCGCTTGAGAAGTTCCTGGTAGCGGCGGGCGTCGGTACGGGCGCGCTCCAGGTTGGCGAGGTCGCGGTCGCGGTTGGCTTCGGCTTGACGCAGTTGCGCCTCGGCCGGGCGGGGATCGAGCGTGAACAGCAGATCACCCGCCTTGACCTCCTGGCCTTCGGTGAAGTGGACCGCCTCCACCACGCTTTCGATGCGTGCCTTGACCGCCACCGTGGCGAGCGGTTGCACCGTGCCGACGGTCGTCAGTTGCACCGGCATCGGCCGGGCCTCCACCGGGCGGATCACCACCGGCAAGGGGCGGGCATCGCCGCCACCGGCGCCTCTTTGGGTGGCCTGGGGTTGAGGCTGGGCATCGGTGGCGCCGTGCTGGCGGTACCAGTACGCGCCGCCGGCAACGAGAGCCAGGAAGAGGATCAGGAAGGCGATACGCTTCATGTCCGACGACTCCCACGGACGGCAAAGATTTCATGTGGGGGGCTATCGCCCCCGGGCCAACGATGGTCAAGCCCGTTTCGGTTCAGGACGCCGGCTCACGCGCCCTGGCCGAGGGATGGTGCCCCATCGGCAGGGATTGGGGAAGATGGAGGTGGAAGGCGGTGCCGGAGCCCGGTTCGCTGCACACCTGAAGGGTGCCGCCCAACGCATGGGTCACCAGATTGTAGACGATATGCAGACCCAGGCCGGTGCCGCCGCCATGGCGGTTGGTGGTAAAGAACGGGTCGAAGACGCGCGGCAGCGTTTCGGCCGGGATGCCGCGGCCGTCGTCGGCGAAGACCAGTTCCACCCAGCCCGGCCGCATTGCTGCCGCCTTGATGATGATGGTTCCCGCCCGGCCGTCACCGAAGGCGTGGATCAGGGCGTTCATCACCAGATTGGTCAGCACCTGGGAGAACGGGCCGGGATAACTGTCGAACTCCAGGCCCGGCGGGATGTCGATCTCGATACGGTGGCCGGCGCGGTCGAGCCGGGGGCGCAACGCCACCAGCACGTCCGACACATAGGCGGCAAGGTCGAACAGCCGCATTTCCTCGTCGTTGGTCTGGTCAACCGCCACCAGCTTGAAGCTCTGCACCAGATGGGCGGCGCGCTGGCCGTTCATCAGGACGATGCGGTTGGCTTCCTCCACCGTGCCCAGGAAGTCCACCAGATCGGCCTTGCGCAGCCGCTCCGTCTCCGCCCGGAGGCGGAAATCCTGGGTCTGGTCGACCAGATGGGACGCGGCCGTCACCACGATGCCGACGGGCGTGTTGATTTCGTGCGCCACCCCGGCGACGAGTCCGCCCAGCGAGGCCAGCTTTTCCGCCTGGATCAGGCTTGCCTGGGCGGAGCGCAGATCGGCCAGCGCCCGCTTGGCCTCGTCGCCGGCGGTACGGATGGCGACCTCGGCCTCCTTGCGCTCGGTGATGTCCACATGCATCACCACGGTCGAGCCGTCGGCCATGCGATGCTCCGACGTCAGGAACCAGCGGCCGGAACGGTCGACATGCTCCTCGAACGGCCCGGTGTAGCGGTGATGGCGCGCCAACCGCTCGGTGATGCGGGGCAGCACCTGCTCCCAGCCGGGCAGGCCCGGCGCGCTGGCGTGCATTCGCCACAACAGCGCCTCCAGCGCCATGCCCAGCGCCTCCGGCCCGACAATATCGGGGTGGAGCGCGCGATAGCGGTCGTTCCACAAAATCAGGCGATCCTCGGGATCAAGCACATGCATCGCGGCCGGCGCCACGTCGAAGGCGCGGGCGAGACGGGTTTCGCGCTGCTCGCGCTCCTTCACTTCGGTGATGTTGGAAGCGATGCCGATAAAGCGGGTGACGGCGCCGCCGGAACCGTCGCGCAACGCCCGGCCGCGCGATTCGATCCAGACCCACGAGCCGTTGCGATGGCGGGCGCGGTAAACGACGTGATAGTCGCTGGAGGAATCGGCCAGATGGCGGCGTTCGGCGTCCACCATCGCCGACACGTCGTCGCGATGGACAAGGCCGTCCAGGGTCTCCGGGTCGGATGGCAACTCGCCCGGCTGGTAGCCGAAGAAGGCGAAGAACTCGGGACTCCACCAGTGCTGGCCGGTGGCCAGATCGTGGTCCCAGATGGCCGAGCGGGTGGCCCGCACCGCCAGATCGAAGCGCTCGTTGCTCTCGCGCAACGCTTGCTCGCGCCGGCTGAGGGTGGCGACGAAGTAATCGAGCGCCTGGGCCATGTCGGCGATCTCGTCGTCGCCGGAAGTGTCGATGGCGACGGCCTCGCCGGTGGCGTGCGCCACCATGGAATCGTGCAGCCCCTTCAGCCGGCGGATTACCCTACGGCCGACGTACAGGAAAATGGCGACGCAGATGGCGACCAGCACCGCCGACGATACGGTCACCACCCCGGCGCTGAACGCCGTGGTGCGCCGCGTCGCCTCCATGTCGGCCTCGACCTGACGGCGGATGTCCTCGAATGCCCCGCTCAGGGAGGCGGCGAAATGGTCGGCGATCGCCTTGTTGCGCAGAAGACTGCTCTGGGCGGCAAGGTCGAGCGTGATCTGATCGACGCGCAGGCTGAAGACATCGTCGGGGCCAAGCGTCAGGGCCGAAATCCCGTCGTGAAGGGGAATGATGAGGTCGGCGGCCTCTCCGGTCGTTCGGCCCAGAGCGGCGGCGGCGCGCCGCATCGCCGCTTCCGCCTGGGCCTTCAGCGGGGCGACGGCTGCCTGCTTGATGGCGCCCAGCGCGGCCAGCATCAGGGTGTGAGTCTGCCGGGCCTCCCGCAGCCACGCCCGCTCCGGGGGCTCGTCCATGGTGGCCGCCGGCAGCTTCGGCCCGACCGCCGCCAGCGCGGTGTTCAGATCGAGAAGGCGGCGGTGCGCCTGCTCGCCCCGTTTCTGGGCGGCGATGCGCTCGTCGACCGACTTGCGAACCATGGCCACGGTGTCGAGCAGGGATTGCTCGGCCAAGGAAATTTCAGCCAGCAGCGACGGATCGAGGCCGCTGCGCCCGGCGTCGCGCGCCAGATCCTCCAGCCAGGCGAGCTGGTCGCGAATTCGCCGCTCCTCGGTGCGCAGAACGAACTCGTTTTGCGCCAACGCCAAATTCGGCACCGCCGAGGCCACCGTTTCACTCTGCCGGGCGAGATTGGCGATCGCCACCAGACTGGGCAACCGCTCCGACGCCATCCGCTGCATCTCGTCGTAAAGCCGGCTCATGGCGACACCGGCGATCAACCCCGCCATGACCGTCAACGCCATGATCACCACCAGGCCGCCACCCAGATGGAAAGCGACGCCGCGTCCCTTGTGCGGCGCGTTCCTGGACGTCGATCCGGGGGAGAGCGTCATGGTGGAGGTGTTGGTCTGGGCTGGAGAGGCTGCAGAAAATTAGATAAATTGGCTCGATCGCGTTTCATGGTAAAACCGACGCGAGTGTCAGGCAATGGTTAAGCAACGGGGAGGGCGCCAGAGGATGGGCAAAACGATGCGGGGCGGCCGGCTGGCGGGACTGACATTCGCGATGGTGATGGCGATGGTGCTGGGCGCCCAGGCAGCCTTGGCGGAACCGACTTTGGAGGCGGTGCGCAAGCGCGGCTACCTGAATTGCGGTATCGGTTCCGGCGGGGCGGGACAGAACGAATTGACGCAGCAGGGCCGCTGGACCGGTTTCTACCCCGACTTCTGCCGGGCTATCGCCGCCGCCGTCCTGGGCAAGGCGGACGCGGTGGAGTTCGTGGTCACCGAATGGTCGAGCTGGATGGAGGCGGTGCTCAACGGCGGGGTGGACGTTCTCGTCGATGGCCGCACCGAGACGCTGCG
>DASPMK010000267.1:0-4831 GCA_035627075.1 Azospirillaceae bacterium | reverse complement strand
GACCGATCCGTCGGCCCGCGACCACCAGCGTGCCGCCGCCCAGCGCGAGCGGGTGCTGCGGCAACGGGAGGCGGAACGGTTGGAGCGCTACAAGCCGGCCATCACCCGCGACGGCCACCGGGTAGAGGTGGCCGCCAACATCAGCGACGCCGCCGAGGCCGTGCGGGCGGTGGACGCCGGCGGCGAAGGTGTCGGCCTGATGCGCACCGAGTTCCTGTTCCTGCAGCGCTCGTCCCCCCCGGACGAGGACGAGCAGGTGGAGGCCTATCGGGCGATGGTGCGGGCGCTGAACGGCCTGCCCCTTATCCTGCGCACACTGGACATCGGCGGCGACAAGAACGTGCCCTACCTGTCGTTGCCGGCGGAGGACAACCCGTTCCTCGGCGTGCGCGGCATCCGCCTGTGTTTCGAGCGCGAAGACCTGTTCCGCACCCAACTGCGCGCCATCTTGCGCGCCTCGCGCGAGGGGCCGGTGCGCATCATGTATCCGATGATCGCAACTCCCAATGAGTTGGTCCGCGCCAAGGCGATTACCGAGGACGTCCGGCGCGCGGTGGGGGCCGCCCCCGTCGAGATCGGCATCATGATCGAGGTCCCCTCGGCGGTGATGATGGCCGACCGGCTAGCGCGCGAAGTGTCCTTCTTCTCCATCGGCACCAACGACCTGACGCAATACGTGCTGGCGATGGACCGGCTGCACCCGGTGCTGGCGCCGCAGGCCGACGGGCTGCACCCGGCGGTGCTGCGGATGGTCGAGCGCACGGTGTCCGCCGCCCGCGACGCCGGCATCTGGGTGGGGGCTTGCGGCGGCATCGCCGGCGACCCGGCGGGCGCCGTGATCCTGGCGGGCCTGGGTGTGACTGAACTGAGCGTCGCCATCCCGACCATCCCCGCCGTCAAGGCGCAAATGCGCGGCATCGCCATGGCCGACGCCGAGGATGTCGCCCGGCAGGCGCTCGGCTGCGACAGTGCGGCGGAGGTGCGCGCCCTGGTGCGCCGCCGCTTTGCCACCACGGGGGAGGCCGGATGATGGACGGCATCGTAACGGTGACGCTCAACGCCGCCATCGACCAGACGCTGGACTGCCCCGGCTTCACCGTCGGCCGGGTCAACCGCGTGACCGGGCAGACGCTGACGGCGGGAGGCAAGGGCATCAACGTCGCGGCCTTCCTGGCCGCCGGCCTGAAAGGGGCTCCGGTGACCGCCACCGGCTTTCTGGGCACCGACAACACCCCGGTGTTCGAGGTGCTGTTCCGCGAACGCGCCATCAGCGACCGCTGCCTGCGCCTGCCCGGCGCCAGCCGGGTCAACGTCAAGGTGGTGGACTGCGACGGCGGCACGGTGACCGACATCAACCTGCCCGGCCTGCGAGTCTCGGATAAAGCGCTCGACACCCTGAGAACGACGGTAGAGGAACTGGCCGGTGCCAACCGTTACTTCGTGTTGGCCGGCAGCCTGCCGGCTGGTGTGCCGGAAGAAATCTATGCCGATCTGATCCTGCGGCTGAAGGCGCGAGGGGCTTTTGTGGCGGTGGACACCAGCGGCCTCCCGCTTCGCCATGCCTTGGCGGCCGAACCCGATCTGATGAAGCCGAACGTCCATGAGTTGTCGGAGCTGCTGAGCCGCCCGCTCAACGGCCGCGACGCGGTGTTGCGCGCGGCGCGCGACCTGCGGGACGGGGGAATCGGGATGGTCGTCGTCTCGCTGGGGGCCGAGGGGGCGGTGTTCGTCGATGGCAAAGCGGCCCTGCTCGCCGTGCCGCCGGCCGTCGAAGTCGCCAGCACCGTCGGCGCCGGTGACGCGATGGTTGCCGGCATCGTCGCGGCGCGGGTCGATGGCGGCGACCTGGAGGGCTGCGCCCGGCGTGGCACCGCTTTCGCCGTCGGCACGCTGGCGCGGCTTGGCCCCGAGCTGCCGCCGCTGGAAGAGATCGGGACGCTGATGCGCGCGGTGCGGATCGAGCGGCTGTAGGAGGATTTCGCCATGGCAAGACTGGTGGCTGTAACCGCCTGTCCCACCGGCATCGCCCATACCGTCATGGCGGCCGAAGCATTGCGGCGGGTGGCGGCGTTGAAGGGACACGAGATCGAGGTGGAGGCGCGCGGCTCGGAAGGGGTGCGCGCGCTGCTCAGCGACGCGGCGATCGCCGCCGCCGACGCGGTGATCGTCGCCGCCGACATCGCGGTCGACGAAACCCGGTTCCAGGGCAAACCGATCGTCCGCACCTCGACCGCCGCCGCCATTCGTGAAACCGGCCGGATCATCGACGAGGGGGTGGCCCGGGCCGCCGCCGAACCGGCACCGATCACCACGCCCCCCGGTGGATCGGGCCTGCTGGTCGCCATCACCGCCTGCCCCACCGGCATCGCCCATACTTTCATGGCGGCCGAGGCGTTGACGCGCGCCGCCCGCGCCCAGGGCTACGATATCCGGGTGGAAACCCAGGGCTCCGTCGGCGCCAAGAACAGCCTGACGCCGGAAGAGATCGCGGCGGCGGACGCCGTGATCATCGGCGCCGACACCCACGTTTCCACCGAGCGATTCGCCGGGAAGCGGGTGTTCCAGACCTCGGTCGGCGAAGCGCTGAAGCAACCCGACCGCGTGATCGCCGAGGCATTGGCCCTGCCCATCCCCACCGACCGGGCCGGTTATGCCGACGCCGTGACACGCGCCAAGACCCGGCAAAAGGAAGAGCAAGCCGGCCCGTACAAACATCTGCTGACCGGCGTATCGTTCATGCTACCTTTGGTGGTGGCAGGCGGGTTGATCATCGCGCTGTCCTTCGTCTTCGGCATCGAGGCGTTCAAGGAGCCGGGGACGTTGCCGGCGGCGCTGATGCAGATCGGCGGCGACGCGGCCTTCGGACTGATGGTGCCGGTCCTGGCCGGCTATATCGCCTATTCCATCGCCGACCGGCCGGGTCTGGCGCCGGGCTTCATCGGCGGCATGCTGGCGGCGAAAATCGGCGCGGGCTTCCTGGGCGGAATCGCTGCGGGCTTTCTGGCGGGGTACGTCGCCCGTTGGTTGCGCGACCACATCCAACTGCCGGCGAACCTGGAAGGACTGAAGCCGGTGCTGATCATCCCGCTGCTGTCCACGTTGGCGGTCGGACTGTTGATGATCTACGTCATCGGCACGCCGGTATCGGCGATCATGGCCGGGCTGACCGAGTTCCTGAAGGGTATGGGCGGCACCAACGCCGTGGCGCTGGGCGCGCTGCTGGGGTTGATGATGGCCTTCGACATGGGCGGCCCGGTCAACAAGGCCGCCTACACCTTCGCGGTCGGCCTGTTGACCTCCAACACCTTCACGCCGATGGCGGCGGTGATGGCGGCCGGCATGACGCCGCCCCTGGGGTTGGCGCTGGCGACGATGATCGCGAAGAACCGCTTTACCGTCCAGGAGCGCGAGGCGGGAAAGGCCGCCGCCGTGCTCGGTATCGCGTTCATTACCGAAGGCGCCATTCCCTTTGCCGCCAAGGACCCGTTGCGGGTGATTCCGGCGATCATGGCCGGCGCGGCGGTGGCCGGGGCATTGTCGATGTGGTTCGGCTGCGCCCTGCGCGCGCCGCACGGCGGCATCTTCGTGCTGGCCATCCCCAACGCGGTACAACCGCTCGGCCCTTACGTGCTGGCCATCCTCGCGGGGACGGCGGTGACGACACTGGCTTTGATCGCGTTGAAGCGACCGTTGAAGGAAGAGAGCCTTCCCATGGCGCACGAAGGCGTTCCCGCCACCGCGCGGTGATGATTTTGTTTGAACGGGAGACGGAACGGCGGCGACGCTGTTGGCGTGGTGTCAACCGTGAGGGAGCAAGAATATGGCCAATCTTACAGGCCTCCTCGGCACCATGCTGGCGACGGGCATGGCCGGTCGCAGCCGCCGTGGACCAGCCTTCGCGTCGTCGCCTTTCGGCATGGGGACTTCCGGGATGGCAGGGGGCGGAATGGCACGCGGGATGCCGATGGCCGGCTCATCCGGCGGCGGTGTCGGCCAGGCCGCCGGCCTCGCCGCTCTGGGATATCTCGCCTACAAGACCTATCAGGATTACCAGCGCAACAACCCCTCCAGTTCCCAGCCGGGCCAGACCACCCCGTCGTCGGGCCAACCACAGGCGCGGCAGGGCGGAGAATCCCTGGGTGAGCGCCTGATGGGCATGATGCGGCCGGAACAGCGGGCGCAACCGGAAGCCGCGCTGGGCGACGAGAAGGCGCTTCTGTTGATCCGCGCCATGGTGGCGGCGGCCGCCGCCGATGGTCAGATCAGCCCCGACGAGCGTCAACGCATGCTGTCCCGGCTGGACGATGCCGGCGCCGGCCCCGAAGACCACCGCGTTCTTGAGCAGGAGTTGGCGGCGCCGCAGTCGGTCGACAGTCTTGTTCGCCTTGTGAGGGACGCGGAAACGGCGGAGCAGGTGTACGTCGTTTCGGCGATGGCCATCGAACCGGACACCGACGCGGAGCGTTCCTACCTGCAATATCTTGCCGCACGGCTAAACCTGGACCCGCAACGTATCCAGGCTCTTCAGGCGATGACCTGACGGACGAGCCACAAAATTTTAGGACAATTCAGAAAGATGGCGGAGGGGACTCCGCCACACCAGGGTCTACAGGTGGATGCCGACGTGCGTGTTTGTCACCGATAACCAAGGAGAATCAACAATATTCGGCCTCAACTGGCTTTCAGCGTCCACCTGTGTCCGCTATAATCGATAAACTGTTTGTGGGTTGGTTTGTGGGTTAACTGCCTTGAAGTGGCCCCCAGCCTGAGGACCAGCGGAGCCGGTTGGTAAGGTGGAAGGCCGCTTCGTTTCCGTTTCCTTCATCCGACC
>DASPMK010000266.1:0-21769 GCA_035627075.1 Azospirillaceae bacterium | reverse complement strand
CTGGGGATGGACCTGGATCTGGTTGATGCCTTCCAGGTGGTACTCGATGGGGTCCTCTATGGAAAACAGCTTGCGGTCGGGTGTGTTCATCTCGACAAGCGAGGTGTAGAGGGTGGTGGTCTTGCCGCTGCCGGTCGGCCCGGTAACCAGCACGATGCCGTTCGGCTTGGCCAAGACATCCCGCCACAGCCGTCTTTCATCATCGGAAAACCCCAGTTCGGCGAAGTCGAGCCGCACGCTGGAGCGGTCAAGCACGCGCAAGGCCACGCCTTCGCCGTGGAGGGTCGGGACGGTGGATACGCGCAGGTCGATGGCGCGGCCGCGCACCGTCATCTTGATCCGCCCGTCCTGCGGCAAGCGGCGTTCCGCGATGTTGAGCCGGGCCATGATCTTGATGCGCGAGACGACCGCCGGTGCCATGCGGCGCGGCGGGTTCTCCACCTCGCGCAGATCGCCGTCGATGCGGAAGCGGATGCGCAACGACGCCTCGAACGGCTCCAGGTGGATGTCGGACGCCCGCGCCTCCACCGCCCGCGCAATCAGCCCGTTGACGAACCGGATCACCGGCGCCTCGCTGGCGAGATCCTTTAAACGCTCGACATCGTCCTGGGTGGCTTCGAAGACGGCGCCGGTCTCCTCCAGCGGGCCGGGCGCGACGGTTTCACCGGTAGCGTACAGGCGGGCAAAAGCCTGTTCCAGGTCGGCCGGCACCGCCGCCCACGGTTCCACGGGCTTGCCCGCCGCTACGCTCAAGGCCTGGAGCGCGAAGCCGTCGCCGGGATCGGCCATCGCCAGCACCAGCCGGCCGGGCTCGTCGCGCAACGGCAGCACCCGCGCCTGCCGCAGGAACTTGACGCCCAGGCGATGCTCCAGCACCGGCTCAGCCGGGTAGTCGTGGGGACCGGCGAGCGGCAGGTCGAGCACGGCGGCGAAGGCGGCCGCCACTTCCCGTTCGGGCACGAGGCCCAGGCTGACGAGAACCGCGCCCAGGGGCTCGCCGCTTTCCTGGCAGGCGTGCCGGGCGCGGGCGAGCGTCGCCGGGGTCAGCCGCCCGGTGTCCACAAAATACCCCCCCAGCCGCTCGACCGCATCGCTCATCGCGCTCTCCACACGGCAATCAGGGTGACGGTCAGCACGGCCCAACCGGCAAGACTCCCCACCCACAACGCCCAGCCGGCGCCCGGCACTGCGGCGACGACCGCCGCCGCCACGGCAAGTGCGGCCAATTCCACCACCGGATAGAACCAGCCGAGCCAGACCCCGCAGATCCGGCACCGCCCCCGTGTCACCGCCCAACTCAGCAGCGGCACGAGATCGACAGCCGACAGCACCCGCCCGCAATGGTCGCAGTGGGAGCGGGCGGGCCGCAGCGGGCTGCCCGGCCAGCGGCTGGCGACGGTGCCGAGGAAACTGCCGATCACCGGGGCGACCGCCAGCACGGCGAACGGGGCCAGCACGGCGAACGGAGACGGATCGGGCATGGGGGGTTACCAACTCACCACATCCGCCGCCTCGCCGGTGCCGCCGACGGCGTTGTCGGCGCCGAGCGTGAAGAGGTCGAACTCCCCATGCTCTCCCGGATAGCGGTAGCCGTAGGCGCGGCCCCAGGGATCGGCCAGCATCTCGCGCTTGCGCAGGTAGGGCCCGTTCCAGCGGCCGGCGTCGGCCGGCGCCTCGAACAGGGCCAGGAGGCCCTCGGCCTCGCTGGGATAACGCCCGACATCCAGACGGTAGAGGTCCAGCGTGGTGACGAGATTCTGGACTTGCAGCCCGGCGGAATCGGTCTTGGCGCGGGCGAGGTGGCGTGTCACCTGCGGCGCGGCGAAGGCCGCCAGCAGGCCCAGGATGACCAGCACGACCAGGAGTTCCAGGAGGGTGAAGCCGGCCTGTGACGCGCGGGGCCGGCGACGGCGTTCGGGTTTGGACATGCCGAAATCCCTGTGCAGGAGTGGGCGATCAGCGTCGGTTGGCTTTGCGGTCGGCGAGATCCTCGCGCAGCAGGACCTCGTGCATCGTGCCGCCCTGGCGCAGGCGCAGGCGGTCGGCTTCTATGGCGTCGACCTCCCAGCCGGCAACGCTTTCTCCTTGAATTACATGGGTGTTGCGCGGTTGGTTCTTTTCCTGGATCACGGCGGTCGCTCCGCCAGGCCCCAGCACCACCCCCAGCAGCACCAATTCCCCCTTGCGGATGGGAAGGAGGACGATGGCGACCTCAGGCTTGGCATCGGGCGGCGGCGGGCGGCGCGAGGAGCGGAACAGCGGGCGTGCCACCATCTCGGCGCTGGACTCCAGCGTGGGCGGAGACAGACGAGGGGCCGCCGGCAGGGGGGAGACATCGGCCAAAGGCCCGGTCGCGGCCGCCTCCACCGCCGGGGCCTGGAGCAAGGCGCCCAGATCCCAGGCGATGGCAAGGCCGGGAACCGCCCACAGGCAGGCCAGCGCCACGCGGCGAAGGGAAAACGGCGGCAGAGTCGTCATGGCGATGTCACCCTGCGATAGCCGTAGGCGTCGAAGCGCACGTCCAGATCGGTCGCGGTGACGGAGTCCGCGCCGCGCGCCCCACGGGCGATGATGTCCACATTATCGAGGAACAGCGCCGGCTCTCCGGCTTCCAGGGCGTGGAGAATGCGGTGCAGGGCGACGATGCCCACCTGCATTTGGCTGCGTACCGCGATGCGCTGGAAACCCTGTTCCTCGCGGGCGGGCAGGATTTGGGTGGATTGCAGGGTGCCGCCATGACGCGCGACGATCCCTTTGACCTGATTTTGCAAAGCCGCCGCCGCCAGGGCGTCGCCGGTCCCTTGCAAATAGAGGCCCCGCGTCGAGGCCCGCCGGACCAGCTCGTCGCGCTGGTGCGCCAGGGTGTCGCGGTCGGCGGCGAGACGGCGGTAACGCTCCAGCGTCGCTTGCGCCTGGGCCATGCCGTCGCCCTGCTCCATCACCCAAAGGCCGGCAGGAAGGGCGGCGAAAACGCCGACAGCCCCCAACACCAGCGCCAGCAGGCCAAGGGCGAAAAGGCGGTTGGTATTCATGGCGCCGCCCTCTCGGCCAGGGCGGCGCTCAGCAGGAAGCGCTCCAGGTTGCTTTTGGGGTCTTGCGTAACCGGCGCGCGGAAAGTGGCGTTGCGGAACAGCTTGGAATCCTCCACCACCCGCACCAGTTGCGACGAGGCCGGAGACTGGCCGGCGAACTGTACGGACCCTTCCTCCACCTGCACCTGGGTGATCCAGGTGTCGTCGGGCATGAGGCGGGTCAGCTCGGCCAGCACCTCGACCAGCATCGGATGCTTCTGCCGCCGCTCGACAAGGAAGCGCTCCTCGGCCAGCAGGCGGTCCAACTCCTGCCGCAGCCGGTCGCGCGCCTGGGCATCGGCGCGGGCGGTGGCGATTTCGTGGTGCAGGCGGGCCAACCCGTCCTGTTGCCGGTGGACCGGCAGATAGACCGCCACCGCCGCCAGCGCAACACCCCCCGCCACCAGGAATCGGTTGACATGCCGGCGAACCGACGGCGCGGGGGCGGCGCTCGCGGGCAGCAGGTCGAACCCGTCGTCCCCCGAGGGGGCGAGGCGCGCGGGGGCGATGCCCCACAGCGCCGCCTGCCGCAAGGCGCGATCCACGGCGGGCCGGGTCGCCACCGCCAGATCGACCGTCAGGCGTTGCGCGTCGGGGTCACGGGCGACGATGCGGCCGTCGAAATGAACCTCGTCCGCCTTGAACGGCGTGTGACGGTCCATCTCGAACCCCAGCACCTCGCGCAGGTTTTCCTCGGCAGCGAGCGGCAGATGGACGATGCGGCGCAGCACCTCGCCCGCCGGCAGCCGCAACGTGACGGCCGACCGGTTGAGGCCATGCTGTTTCAGGAAGCGGGCGACAACTCCAGCCTCGGCCGGCAGACGGACGGCTTCGCCGCCCTGAGCCGAATGCACGAAAATCTCGGCGCCGGCGGGCTCCAGATCCACCGCACCATGGCGGATGTGCAGCCAGCGGGGCAGCAGAAAAGAAAGCTCGGCAAACCACCAGCCAAAAAACCGGGTGAGATCGCCTCTGAGACGTGACGGCACGCTGTCCATCTCAGACTCCGTGAGAGCCTAACGAAGACGGTTTCTTGTCTTTGGATTTGTTTGAAGACTAGCCCTATCGATCGTCATAAGCAACGGATCGGAGCGTCTAATCCGGAAGCTTGACTTTGGAATATCTAGAATTCCGCCGCCGAGGACGTTTCGACCATGAGCGGGATGACCAGTTCGGGCCAAGGCACGTCCGGGTCATCGAATTCCAGTTGGATGCGCAGCAGGGCGGGCAAGGTCGCCCGATCCCGCCAATGATCCTGCCATCGGGCTGTCTGTCCTGGCCGGCGCGGAGGCCAATAATCGATGCGGATATCGGCGATGCCATCAAGGAGTACGCTGGTTTCCAGCCCCTCCTCGGCAAGCAGGGCGCGCCCTCGCGGGGCCAGGGCTCCCCAGCCGAACACCAGCTCCTGCCCTCCGGAGGCGGGGCGCGCGGCGATCAAGATCCGCCGAAAGCCCCCGGCTCCGAGGTTTTCGGGTAAAAGGCCGGCAAGCGCCAGCCGACCGTTTTCCCCCGCGAAGGCGACCCGTGGCTCGGCGGGATCGTCCGACCAAGACAGCGGCTGGGCGCCGGTGATGGTCCGCCGCAGCAAATCCTGGGCGATCTGAAGCTGCTGGGTACGGTCGAGGCGGGTGGTCTGGGCGTCCCATATCCTGCCGCCCAAACGCAAGCCCCCGGTCAGCGCCACCATCAGGAGGCTGAACAGGGCCATGGCCACCAGCGCTTCCAACAGCGTGAAACCGGCTTGCTCCCGCTTCTTCATCATGCACCGCTCAGCCGCAACGTGGTCAGGGTGACGGCGTCGGCCGCCCGCCGCCCCCAGGCCACGGTGACGGCCACCCGATAGAGCCGCGTGCCGGCCGGAATGGCTCCCGCCGCATCTCCCCCGTAGGGGGCGACGGATACCACCCAGGTATAGCCATTGCCAAAATCGCCGCGCCGCTCGCCTGCCACCAGGGGCTCGGCGATGCCGAGGACGGCCAGTCGGGAGCGGGCATGCAACACCGCCCGTGACAGAACTGTTGCCCGTTGCGACGTGTCGAGCCCGGTGGACAACAGCGGCAGCGTCCCCGCCGCCACCAGCCCCAGGATGGCCAGCGCCACCAATACCTCCAACAGGGTGAAGCCCTTCTCCATGGCTTACTCCGCGATGCGCACGCTGCCGGTCAGCCAGTCCACCAGCACGTCGCGCCGGACCTCGCCCTGGGCCAGGCGCACCCGGCCGCCGGTGCTGCCGCCATCGGGATGGAAGCGGATGTGGCCGACCGATCCGTCCACCAGTTGCGAACGGGCGGTGTAGAGGCTGATCGACAGGGATGCCGGCAAAGATCGCCCGGGCGCCTCGCCAAGGCCATAGAGGCGGCGTCCGACATCGATGGTAACCACCTGATCGCGGTTGCGCCGGATGGCCTCGGCCCGTGCCTCGCGCAACGCCAAGGCCACCTCCCGCGCGGCGCGACTCAGCCGGAACCCCGCCGGTTCGCGGAACAGCATGGGCGCGGTGGCGGCGGTCATCAGGGCGAGAATCGCCATCACCACCAGCAGCTCGATCAGGGTAAAGCCGGCCTCGGTGCGCATGACGCGGGTTTCAGATCGGGAGATTATAGACACTGAGCAGCGCTGTCAGGATCGCCCCGATCACGAACGCCACCACCAGCCCGAGCAGGATCGTTACCGCCGGCACCAGCAGGGCCAGAAGCCGGTCAAGGGTCAGCGTGACCTCCTGGTCGTAGATGTCGGCGATCTTGACCAGCATGGATTCCAGCCGGCCCGTTTCCTCGCCGACGCGGACGAGTTGCTGCGCCAGCGTCGGCACCCCCTCCAGCCGCGCCAGGGGGTCGGCGAGCCCCTGTCCCTCCTTGAGCCCCCGCGCCAGCCCATCGAAACCGTCGCGCAACGCGGCGTTGCGTACGGTTTCCTTGACGATGCCCAACGCCGCCAGAAGAGGCACGCCGTTGCCCAGCAGGACCGCCAGGGTGCGAGCCAGCCGCGCCGTTTCCACCCGCGACGCCAGCCCGCCCACCAGCGGCGCCCGCAACACCCAGCCATCCAGGCGACGGCGCAGGGTGGGGATGCGCCAAGCCCGGCGCAGACCCAGCCCCACGGGGATCAAGGCCGCGAGCGCCAGCCAGCCCCACTCCCGCGCCAGCCGCCCGGCGTCGAGCACCAACTTCGCCGGCACCGGCAGGCTGTCGCCGGCATCGGCGAACATGGTTTCGAACTGTGGCAGGACGACGCCGATCATCAGGGCCAGCGTCATCGCCACCATGCCCAGCAGGATCGCGGGATAGAGCAACGCCGAGCGCACGGCTTCGCCGAGCGCCTGGGATCGCTCCAGGAAGTCGGCCAGCCGCGCCAGGACCGGCCCCAGCGCCCCGCCTTCCTCGCCGGCCCGCACCATCGCCGTGTAGGTGCCGGGCAGCAGGCCGGCATGGGGGGCGAGCGCGTCGGCCAGCGGCGCCCCGCCCTGAAGCCGTTCCAGCACACGGCTGAGAAAGAGCCGGGCCGGTTCGTTTTCGGCGACGCGCATGAGAATCTGGAGCGAGCGGTCGAGCGGCACCCCCGCTCCCACCAGGGTAGCGAGGCTGCGCGTCAGCACCATCACGTCCCGCCGGGTCATGCGGCGCCGGGCGAATAGAGATCGGGCGAATGGGGGACGGCGACGCGCCGGCGTGGCGGCGCGGGAGGGCGCCGCCACCTCCGCCCGGATCGGCACGTAGCCCAGGCCGTGCAGCCGGTCGATAACGCCGGCCCTGTCGGGCGCGTCGATCTCCCCCTCCACCACTTCACCACCAGCGGTAACGGCCTTATAGCGATAAAGCGCCACGGCTGTCCTCACGAGGTCGGGGTGGCGGTTTCCGAACCTTCAATGCCGGTGACGGTGACCTGGGCCGGTCGGCCGCCGGCCCCCGACAGCGACAGCGTCCACTTCTTCTGTTTGGCGTTCCAGGTCATGGGGCCGTAGCCGACCACCTGGAGCTTGGCCATCGAGCCCAGCCGACTGGTCGCCTCCACCGCCAGCCGGTCGCGCTTGGCAATATAGCTGGCGGTCAGGATGTCGATGGTCAGGTCATAGCCGTTGCAGTCCTGGTCGATGCCATCGTGCTTGATCTCGATGGCGCCGGGATGGCTGGCGGGATCGCCGGGCCGGCAATCGAGAGCATCGGCATAGCCGTCGCCGTCCCGGTCGGGGGGAATGGTTTCCGCCAGCCGGAAGGCGGCCAGCGCGTCCACCAGACCCCGGCCGCTGTCGCCGTCGTCGCCCGGCGCCGCCAAATCGAGCGTCGATACCGCCAGCGCCTGTTCCAACTGGCTGACCGGCACGTCAGGGAAGGCGCCCACCAACAGCGCCAAAGCGCCCGCCACATGGGGGGCGGCGAAGGAGGTGCCGTCCACATACGCATAAGAGACGATGGTGCCACCGTAGCTGAGATCGGGCGCGCGCACCTGCACGCCGGGGGCGGCCAGCGCCGGGAACAGTCCGCCACCGCAGGCCGATGGCCCCCGGCTGCTGAATCCGGCCACGGTGCCGTCGGCGTCCGCGGCGGCGACGGCCAGCATGCCGGGGTAGTTTGCCGGACTGACACTGGTATCGGGGTTGGAACCCTTGTTGCCGGCGGCGAAGACCGGGGTGATCTCCGCCGCCTTCAGCAACATCACGTCGGCCTGGAACTCGGTGAGGCACAGCCCCGGCGCATCCAGCCCCCACGAACCGTTGACCACGTCCGGCGCGTCGGCGGTGGCCTGGTTGCCGTCGGGATCGAGCAGCCATTGGAACGCCTGATGGATGGCGCTGTAGGTCGCCGTGCCGGAATCGTCGAAGATGCGGGCGGCGATCCACTTGGCTTCCGGTGCCATTCCTACCGGAGAGCCCGAGGCACTGCCGCCGACGGCCAGACCGGCGACGTGGGTGCCGTGGCCGTTGAGATCGCGAGGGGTGGCATGGCGACCGTAAGCATCGAACCAGCTATTATCCCCACCGCGCCAGCGATCCTTCAGGTCGGGATGGAAGAGGTCGGCGCCGGTGTCCATCAGCCCCACCACCACCCCGGCCCCCTTATGGCCGAGGTTCCAGACGGCGGAGGCGTGGATGGTTTCCAGATTCCAGCCGTCCGCCGGAGCCAGGGCATAGGTCACCGGCGGGGCCTTGAGCGTCCCGTCGAGCCGCACCCCGGCCACGCCCGGCAAGACCGCGAGGTCGGCCACCGCCGACGCCGGCACCGTCATCGCCAGCCCGTTGATCGCCCACAGGCGAACGAGTTGCGAGGCACCCCTGCGGCGCGCGGCGTCCTCCACCGATGGCAGGGAACGGTCGGCCCTCTCCTTCAGCGCCGCCACCACCTTGCCTCGCAACGGCTTTTTCCAACCCGGCCCCCTTGTCTGGATCGCCGCCGCGTGGAGCGCCGCCACATCGGCGGTATCGGCCATGGTGACGATGACCGCCACGGTGTCCGTGGGCCCCTTGGTCTTCAGGGCGGCGGCCAGATCGGGGGACAGGGGCGCGGGATCGGCGGCGGCCCGCCCTGGCGCCGCGAGCAGCAGGGCCAGGGCCAGCGCGGGGGCGAGCCGCCTCATCGCCGCCCCCCCACCGTCAGATCGGCGAAGCGGTGGTCGCCGAACGCCACCGTCACCCGGTCGCCGGGCTTCACCAGCCGGCCCGGGTTGGCGAACAGGGCGGACAGGATCTGACCCGGTTGCGGCGAATGCGCCACCTGACGCAATTGGCCGACCTTGGTCGCCGTTGGCACCACCAGTTCGGCACCGCGCGCCTTGTCGATGACGCGCGGCTCGACCTGCCGGTCCAGAAGCGGTGCCGCCTTGGCCGGGTCGACGATGCGGAAGCGGAAATCCAGCATGTAGCCGGCCGCCGACGGGCGAATGCCCAGCACCTCGACGCCGAGGTCCCCAAGGGGCGGCGCGGCTGCGTGCTCGTGCGACGCCGCCCCGCCCAGGAGGCTCGCCGCCAGAAGAAGGGCGGCGGCACCTTTCCAACCGTTCACGCGCATGGGATCGGCCTCCTTATTACTTCGCCACGACATTGACGGTCACCGTGGCCGGTTCGGACCCGGCCCCCTGGGCATCGCTCACCTGATAGGTGAAAGCCTCCGAGCCCTTGAAGCCGCGCTTGGGCGTATAGAGGATCGTGCCGTCGGTCTGGGCCACGGCGGTGCCGCCCCGGTTGGGCGGGCTCACCACCCGTACCGACGAAGGCACCAGCGTGCCGTCGGGGTCGCGGTCGTTGGCCAGCACGCCGATCAGCATGGCCGTGTCGCGGGGAGTGCTGACGACATCATCGACGGCCACCGGCGGCTGGTTGGGCGGCATGGTGACGGTGATGCTGACGGTGGCCGGTTCACTGGTGGCGGCCCCGTCACCGGCAACGTAGGTGAAGGCGTAGGTGTCGGGTGTCGTCTCCGGGCCGAAGCTGAACCCGCCGCTGGGGTTCAAGATGAAGCCGGCGCCGGTCGGCGGCGTTACCACCGTGGCGAAGAGGGTGTCGCCGTCCACGTCGGTGTCGTTGCCCAGCACCCCTGGTGCCGCGACCGTCAGCGTCTGGCCGGTGTAGACCGAATAACTGTCGTTCCGCGCCACGGGGATGTCGTTCTGCGGGGTCACGTCGAGGGTGACGGTGGCGATGTTGGACGCCACGCCATCGCTGAACGCCCGATAGGTGAAGCTCACCTTGCCGTTCATATTGGCCGGTGGCTGATAAGTGAAGGAACCGTCGGCCTCGTCAAGGGTGAGGCTGCCCACGCTCGGTCCCTGCACCAGCTTGGCGGTGAGCGTGGTGGTGCCGTCCCCGTCGTTGCCGAGGATACCCGGTCCCGGTACGACCAGCGGCTGGTCCTCCGGCGTGGTGTAGCTGTCGTTCCCGGCGGCCAGCGTGCTGCCGGTGCCGACATCAAGATAGGCCAGCATGCCACCGGGCTGGGTTTTGCCGTCGGCGAACGCCGACCCGCCGGTGACGAGTTTCAGCCCCCGGTCGACGACGGGATACTTGCCCGTGCCGTCGGGCGTGAACAGCGCGTCCACCGTGCGGCCGGCGGGCAGGATCATCGCGTACTGGTCGCGACGGTAGGGATAGGGCTGGCCGTCCTCCGCCAGCAGTTCCATGCGCCCGCCCAGCAGCATCGGCTCGTGCGAGCGCAAGCCGGCGTTCAGCAGGCGCAGAAGCACCGCCTCACCATCGGCGAGGCCACGGGGCGGGTCCTCGCCGGGATTCACCAGCGGCTGGGCGCCCGGGAAGGGTTGGCCGTTGATGAGGAACCATGCCGGCTGATAACGGATGGCACTGGGATAGGCCGTCGTGCCGTAGGTGCCGTCGGTCACCGCCTTGTTGAACACCGGATCGATCTCGCTGAACAGCAGCACCGCCTCGCTCTGGTAAACAAGTCCCGGATAGACCTCCTTGGCGCCGCTGTCCTTCTTGACGGCGCCGTAAAGCCCCATCGGCACCTGCTTGTGCGGCAAGGTACCGGAGTGATAGAGGAAGGAGCCCGGCTTCAGGTTGCTCCAGGTATAGGTGGCGAGGCCGCCGTTGGGCGCGGCCTCGGCTGTCATGGAGCGGATACGCGAGGTGAAATCCGCGGCCGGACGGCTGCCGGTCGCCACCACGGCGCCGTTGCCGTCCACCCAGGTCGGCGTGAGCGGCGCCAACTGGCCCGGCACCAACAGCGATACCGGCTCGGTCAGATCGTTGCGCAGACGGATTTCAAGAGAGGTGGCGTCGGCCGGCACCGTGATCATCGGGCCGGGGACGGTGGGCACCTCGGTGCCCTGGGTGGCGAGATCGCCATCCGCGTCGAGCGCGAAACCCCACATCGGCACCGTCGCCCCGGGCAAAGCCATCTCGAAAGGCCGGGCGACGAGGTGGACCACATGCGGGTCGGCGGCGAGCGCCGGAACGCCGGTCATGGCGAGCGGCAGGGTACCGGCCAGAAGGCCGGCGAACCGGCGGCGGAACGCTTGGGTGTGCATGGTCGTCCCCCCGATCATTCCATGATATGCGCGCCGGGCGGTTCGATGATGACCATGGTCATCATGCCGCCGGGAAAGATGTTCCAGTTCGTCATCTCCTTCTCGTTGTGGGAGTGCCACATGAAAAAGAGTCCGCCGTTGGCGTTCATGCCGCCTTCACCGGGCGGCAGGGTGCCGAGGGCTCCCAGGAACGGGCTGCCGCTGTAGTTCGGCCCGATGGTGAGCTTGAGGGTATCGGGCAGCGACACCGGGAAGGGCTTGCCGTGGCTGTCGCAATCCTCGCCGTGCTGGACGAGGCAGGTGCCGGGGCTGGAATCGGTGTGGCCGTAGATGTCCCAGCCCAGCCCCTTGCCGGTCCATTCGTAAATGGCGTCATAAGTTTCGCCGGGCATGGTCGGAATGGTGAAGTCCACCACCGCCAGATCGGCGCCGGCACCGGGAGCGCTTTGCAGCAGGCGGCCGTTGCGGGCGACGGTGCGGGCATGGTTGCCGTGATGGTGGAAGGGATGCGGGTCGAGCCCGGCGCCGATCACCCGCATCAGGAGCCTTTCGCCCGGATGCATGCCGGGCATGGAGTTGTAGGGTTGGCTCGGGAAGGGATCGGCGCCGGGCTCATTGGCCTCGGCCATGGTGTCGGGCGCCATGCGACCGTTGATGAACCAGTAGGCCGGGAAGCGCCTGGTCGTGTCGACCATGTAGGGGCCGGGCTGGCCGGCACGCACCATGTCCTCCACCCGATCGTGGATCGTCTTGTCCATGTCGGTCAGGAAAAAGAGGTACTCGCGGTCGTAGCGGGCATCCGGGTGGCTGTAGGCGACCTTGTTGGACCCGGCGCTGTAATCGGACGGGCGCACGATCAGGGCGCCCACCAGCCCCATTTCCACCTGAAGGTCGGCGTGGCTGCCGCTTTGATAAAGGTAGGTGCCGGCGTGGGTCGCCTGGAACGTGTAGGTGACGGTGCCGCCCGGCGGCGCCTCCTGCGCCAGGGGTCCAGGCGCGCCGCCCTCCGTGGTGATCCGGCCCTGGCCGGGAAAGATCAGGGATACCGGCTCCGGAAGCTGGTTCCTGAGCGTGATGGAAACCGTCTCGCCCTGCGGCACGATCAGGGTCGGGCCGGGGTACTGCATGGGGCCGTCCTCGCCCACCGCAAGTCCCCAGGTATAAATGCTCTGCCCGTCGCCGGCGATGATGCGACCAGGCTTGGCAGTGAGGGTGACGCTGGTGCCGGTGACGCCCGGAATGGCCGCGGCGGCCGATCCGGCGACCAGGCCGACCAGCACCGCCAACCCCGCCAGCGCCCGGCCCAGGAGGCCGGAGGTGAACGTTCGGTTCATGGACCTTGCTCCCTTGGCCATGGCTCAGGCGCCCGCCGCCGTGATGATGATCTCCGTCATCATCCCGCCGAGGTCCTGGGTGTCGTTGGACAGGTTGTTGAGGTTGGAGGTGTAGAGGAAGTAGGTGCCCGGCTGGACGCCCGTGGTGTCCACGATCACGTCCCGCGCCTCGCCGCCGCCCATCGTCACCGAGGTGGCGGTGTAGTAGAGCGCCTTGCCGGTCTTCTCGCCGTTGCCCTTCAGGATGCGGGCGCCGTGCCCCACCACCTTCATCGGCAGGCCGGTGGAAGCGAGCGTGTAGTAGCTGGTGACGCTGAGGCTGGACAGCCGCAGCAGGATCTTCTGCCCCTGTTGGGCGGTGATCCGCGCCGACACCGGGTGCGACGACTGCACGTCCGGGATGGTGATGGGGTTGGGGTTGACGGTGTCCGGATAGCCCCGGCCGTTCAGCATGGGATAGGTGTCCGTCATCATGGCGAACGGCGGCGGCTGGACGTCGATGCTGGCCTGGTGGAAGTTCGGGTCGAAGCCGTGGATCTGGATGGGGTATTCCACATCGTAGAGGGTCGAGCCGTCACCGTCGTTGTAGGCGTACTTGTCCCCGTCCAGAGGATCGTCCTTGGCGCGCGGCGTGCTGCCGTTCGGATTGTCGGGATTGCGGTGGACGTGGGTGTTGAGAACCGTGCCGTTGGGCAGGCGGTTCTGTGCCGGACGCACGTACTTCGAGCCGAGCATCCCCATCTGCATGTGCTCGGTTGCCTCGACGTGGCAGTGGTAGAGGTAACTTCCCGGTTCGACGACCTTGTAGAAGTACGTCAGGCTCGCCCCGGGATTGACGCCGAAGCTGGCCTCCGGCTCGCCGTCGAAAACGGATGAGGCGTTGGGAAAGCCGTGCCAATGCACCGAATGGGCGTCGAACAGGTCGGGCCGCTTGGCGAAGGCGACGTTGCTGAGGGTGAGATAGAACTCGTCCCCCTCGTCCAGCATGATGGTGGGGGCGGCGAACTGGGCTTTCAGCTCGCTCTGCTGCGCCACTTGGTTTTCCAGCACCCCCGTCATCTCCTTGAAGCCGAAGATGTACATGGATCGGCCGTCGGACATGCGGGTGAAGCCATCGGTGGCCACGAGATGGCGGCAGACGGTGTCGGGGTATTTGTTGCGGTTGGCCGGGTCGATGACGGCATCGCCGTTGTTGTCGCCCGGACACTGGACTTTGATGGTGGCATGGGCGGTGCCCGCCGTCATCAGGCCCAGTCCAAGGGTCAGGATCACGCCAAGGCAGTGGCGTCGGCTCATGGAGGGTCTCCCTGGTCGCGTTCGGGTTGCGTGGGCGGTGGCCGGGCACCGGGATTGCCGGTGCCCGGCCGGGCCGTCGCTCACGGGCCGGCGGTTATGAGGGTCGCGGGTCTGTATTCATCGGCGCCGATGTCGGGAGCCGTCGCTTGCGGGCGCGGATCGCGGTCGATGTCCTGCGCCAGTTCGGGAAAGCTGGAAAGGATCGTCGGATTGCCCTTGTCCATCGCCGGCGAGGTCGCCATCAGGTGATAGTTGCCGAAGGGCTTCAGCGGCCCGAAGCGGACGTCGATGAAGTTGCCACCCTCGTCGAACGCCGGCTGCACGCCGATGGGGACCGTCGCTTCCACTTCCAGGTAGGCGGTGCGGCCACCGTTCACGTATCCCTGGATGAAGCCGGGATCGAGGGCGATGTTGTTGGCGCCCGTCTGGGTGTAGCCGGTGGTGTCGGTAAGGACGGAGTACCGGGGACCGAGATTCTGCGCCGTCGCCGTGCCCAGGACCGCCAGATCCCAGTAGTTGGGATTGGCCTGGGTCACGTCCGGTTGCAGACGGAAGACCGGCGGATCGGCGCCCAGGTCGCTGTAGAAGGTAAACGAGCGGTTGTGCCAGATGACGGAGCTCTCCAGAACCGGGTTGGAGAACCGCTTCAGCGGCAGCACGGCCGCGCTGGTGCCGATGGCCTGGGTAAGCGCCGTGCTGTGCGCCCGCGAGACGATGCCCGCCGGCTGGGCCGTCGATTGCCGGATGTCGGCACCCGGAGGTGCGGGCAGCATGGCGTCGCCGGCGGTGGCGGTGCTGTCGTTGTGGGCGATGGTATTATGGATGATGCTGACGCGCGCGGCGTCCTGGAGCGACATGCCGCCGCCGGCCAGACCCGCCACATTGTTGACAATCATGTTGTTCAGCACCGCCACCCGGTACCAGGTGGCCGGGTTGTCGCGGGTCTGGCGGGTGTTCAGTTCCTCGCCGTTGATCCGCTCCAGCCGGATGCCGCCGCCGTCGCCGGCCCCGGCCTGGTTGCCCTGGATCAGGTTGCCGACCACCTTCACCGAGCCCGAGCCGTTCGACAGGCTGGCCGGGCCGTTCAGCGGAGCGACACCGCCGATGAAGAGGCCGCCGCCCGAGACGTTGCGGCCCTGGTTGAAGGTCTGGTTGAACAAGATCCTGTTGTCGGCGATCAGGCCGTCGCGGCTGAGCCCGTAGTGGGCGATGCCGCCGCCGTCACCCATGGAGAAGTTGCCGCAGATGTAGTTGAGCGTCACCTGATAGCCGTCCGCGCCGGTGCAGATCGACACGCCGCCGCCGGCCCCGTCCTGGCCGCCGTTGAAGGCGATGTGGTTGTGATGGATGCGGACGTTGTCGCTGTCGGCATCGACGGGGGTGATAAGGTTCTGCACCTCCTGGGTCAGGAAGGGATGGCCGACACGGATGCCGCCGCCGTAGAAGCCGGCGTTGGACCGCACCTGATTGTTGGAAATCTCCACATACGGCGCATAGCCGTTCACCACGATGCCGCCGCCGTGATCGGCGCCGGTGACGGTGAAGCCGTCGATGCGGCCAAAACGCCGGGCGTTGTAAGCGTTCCTCTTGGCCACCACCAGGATGCCCGCCCCCTCCTCGGTGTTAAGGGTGCCGGGCTCCAGCGGGTCGAAGTCGATGGGCTGGCCGGGCAAGAGGTCGATGTCGTTGCGCTCCACCAGTGTCCTGATCTTGTTGCGCCAGGACTGGAGCTTCTCGCCCGGCGCCTTGACGGCGTTGATGACGGTCGCACCGGCGCCGGCCCCTTGCAGGGTTACCGGCTTCCACAGGATCACCAGCTCCTCGTAGTTGCCGGGACCGACCAGGATCAGGTCGCCCGCCTTGGCGGCGTCGATGGCATTCTGGATCGGGGTGGCGCCCGGCGTGGTGCTGGGCTGGACCGTCCAGACGCTGCCGCCGGGATTGCCCACCCAGACGGTAACGGCGTTCACCGTCGTCCGGCCGGTATCGGCGCGTTTGATCTCCAACTGGTAGGGGCCGGCGGCCAGCGTCGTCGGCACGCTCGCCTCGATGACGCCGTCCGTCCACGTCACGTTGATGAGCGGCGTGCCGTTGAGAGTGACGGTGCCGGCACCCCCGAAGCCGTAGTCACGGGTGATGTGCGCCGTCTGCCCTTCCGCCGGATAATCGGGGTTGAGCACCTCCTGAGCACCCATGGCGGTAATTTGCAAACGTTGCGTGGCCGGCTGCGACACCCATGGGCCGTTGACGGCGCCGCCCCCCAGCACGGCGACCGAGCGGATTTTCGGCGTGCCGTCGGGGACCTCGCAGTCAAGTGGATATTGGTTGGCACCGGCGAAGGCCGCCACCGGGACTACCGGGGTGTCGAGGTAGGTCGTGGTCCCCGGCATGTACTGGAAGGTATAGCAGAACTGGCTGTACTGGCGGTTGAAGTGGGGATCGGTGATGAACTGGCCGGGATCGGCTGGGTTGGGGACCGGGCCGGGGTCATTCATGCAGGCGATCAGCATGTTGGGCGACATGCCGCTGGCCATCGGAACGTTGGCCGTATAGGTGGACGGCACCAGCGCGTTGTAAGCGCCGAAGCGGTCGGCGTAGACGCGGGAGATTTCGCGGCCGTGCCAGTCGCGGATCGACACCGGCAGGAACGGCGGGGCGTATTTCTCGCCGAACTGGGGCGAGGTCGGGTCGAACTCGTTGGCCGTGTCGTCCAGGATGAAGCCGTTGATATGCCCGGCGACCGGCACCTGGGTGAACAGGAAGAAGTCGGCGGCGGCGTTCTGACCGTCGTCCAGGCGGACTTGCCGGCGATCGCACAAGGGGCGGTTCTGCCCGGCGAAGGGAGACGGGATGCCCTCCCGGTTGCGCAGGGAGCTCAAGACCGCCGGCACCGGGCGGGTCTCGCCCACGCACACCGGGGGCAGGGCGCCCGGAGTCGGCTGGTAGCTGTCGCCGAAATCGACGTTCTTGTCCTCCTCCGCGACAATCTCATAGCCGGCGGGCGGGATCGCCTCGACGATGTAGGTGCCGGGCTCAAGATTGGAGAAGGCGTAGCCGCCGTCGAACACGCCGGGGCGCACCTGGTTGAAGTTGCGCAGGCCGTCGTAGCAGTCGGTCGGCTGGCCCTGGTAGGTGAAGACCGCGCCCTGGCAATCGGTCGGCGGGGTGGCGTCCCAGCCATCGGTGGTCACGGTCTGGAGCAGGTCCTGATCGGTGGCCTTGCCGTCACCGTCGAAGTCCTTGTAAAGCTTCACGGTGACACCGGGGATACCCGGCTCCCACGGATCGGCGACGGCGTCGCGCGGGTCGTTCTCGGCGCGGGTCGTGGCGTAATAGACCACGCCCGAGATGCCGCCGTTCTCCCCGGCCGCATAGGCCTTCTTGCCCCACTCGATGACGTTGGTCTGACCAAGAAAGGCCTGGAACGTCTCGGTCAGCACCGGCCCCGTTTCGGTGCGCGACAGGTTGTTGCCGGTGTTGAGGTTGACCGCGGGCTGGTCGTCCGCGAACTGGGGTTGCGGGTTGAGGATACCGCGCGACGGCATGGCCCAGCCCTGATCGGCCGGCACCGGGCCGCCGGCATCGACGATGATGGTCGCCCCCGTCGGCTTCAGCCGGGTGTTGTCCACCTCGGCCACCAGCCAACTGAAAAAGGGGAAGACTTCGGAAAAGTCGATCTCGCCGGACTGGTCGGTGGTCTGCGTCTGATAAAGCGAACCGTCACGGAAACGCAGGTTCACCGCGATGTTGGGCAGGCCCAGTTCGTCGTGCATGTGATGATTGCATTCCGAGGACATGCAGTCGCGGAAGCCATCGCCGTCCTTGTCCTGGAAGACCGTGGTCTGAAGCCGGGCGAACCACGAGAACACCGGCACCTCGACCAGATCGCAACTGCCCGACGGCGTGACGCAGGACCCGTCCGGGTTCACCGTGACACCCAGGGACGCGAAGATGAGATCCAGATTGTCGTCCCAGACCACCAGCTGGTAAGCCCCGGGCGGCACGTTGGAAACGGCGAACCGCGCCCCGTCCTCGCACGGCTGGGCGTAGATGCCGCGACCGGTCCCGACGGCCATGTCGTTCAGGCCGATCCAGCAGCCGGTGAAGTCCAGCGGCTGGCCGTTGTAGAAGGCGTATTCCGGCGGCCGCGCGTTGTGCAGGTTGACCACCCGCCCCTTTATCGTCACCCCGCCGGTCAGCGCCCCGGCGTCGATGGTGGGCTTGATGAAGCCAACGGAGATATGCGGGCCCGGCGGGCCGAATTCGGTGAAATAGGGCGGCTCGTTGGCCTTGACCCAGGCGTCGATGACCTTGGTGCCCTCGATGGTCGAGGTCTGCACCCAGTTGTCGCCGATGGGCGGAATCACCTTGATGCCGTACTTCGCCGGGGCGAGATTCCTGACAAGCAGGCGCCCGTCGGCGTCGGTGGTCAGCACGCCCGAGCCCGTCTCCAGCACCGCGCCGTCCGGGTCGTAGGTGGTGCCCAGCGGGTTGCCGAAGACGTCGCGGGTCACGCGGCCGCCGGACACGCCGAAGCGGCCGCCGGCGTCCTCCAGGATGACCGTGAATCCAGCCAGACCTTGTTCCTGCGGCAGGTCGGGGGCGTTGTTGATGGGGGCGTCGTCCTGGAACACAAAAAGCGAAATCTGCGCTGCCGGCACGTTTTCGCTGGGGTTCAGCACCACCGTCGCGGCGGTCTGGCCGGGTGCGATGGCGGCCCCTCCGATCGCGTGGTCGGCCTCGGGCAGAACGCTCAGGAAATAGTGCCTGGTCGGGTCGATGACCGCCTGCAAGGCCGCCAGATCGTCGCTGGTGCCGGTGGCCACCACCGGCATGTGGCTCCGGTGGAAATTGACGGAAAGTGTATCGGCGATCTCCACCCCGGGCTGAGGGTGGAAAGTGGCATCTTCCTCCAGCAACCAATGATAGCGTCCCACGGCCTTTCCGTCCGATCCGGACACCGCCACATCAAAGGCCCGTGCCGCGCCGATGTGGATCATGTGGAAAAACAGCACCAGCAGTAAGGCGCCCAATACCGTCGGTGGCCGTGCCTTTGTGCTTCGACGTGGTGCCCATGACAGGTTACGAGACATGAAGGTTCTCTCCTCGCTTCAAGCCCAAAACAAGAAACTTCTTGCCAGCACTTTTCTTATTGATTGGTTGGTTTCGCCGGTGTTCAGTGATAATTAGGAAAGAGCTTCTAAAAACCGGCCTTAGTTTTGGCAGGTGAATGCTACGGAGATATTTTAGAAAGTCCCTATGGGCTTTAGTGTTATTATCGGAGTGTCATATCCCGACACCGAATGGGGGATTAAACCTTGCCGATCAGAAAAGCAGATGAGCCGGTTTGGAGTGTGTCGGTCAGCGGGCAGCCTCCGGCCCCATCGGATCGAGAGCGCCTTGTCGCCATGCCAGCATCACGAAAGGACGGGTCGGGTCGCGAGTCAGATACACTATGGCCTCCCGGATAAACCGCGTGCCGTCCGGCAGACTCGCCTCCGAGCGGAGAGTGAACGCCCGACGAGCCGAATGGCTGACGAAACGGCCATCGCTTCCCCCATCGATCGAGCCCGGCGGGACGACGGCGCCCAAGGCTTCGAGGAGCGCCGGGGGAGCCACCGTGGGGTCCAGTCCCCGCTGGTGTCCGCTGACCGTGATGAATGGCCGCAGCCGGCGGTAGCGCTCGCCCCCCAGGCCGAGCACCGACCGCAGTTCCTCCACCGCCTCGAAGGGGCGGTCCCCCGCCCCCTCGATCCGGCCGGCGGCGGCGTAGTCGGGGTCTTCGGCACCGCGCGGCGACCTTTCGCCGTCAGGGTCGCGCCAGTCGGCGATGGCGGCGGCCAGCGCAACCGCCTCGGCCGTCGGGCTGCCGGCCGCGATCAGCGCCGCCAGCAGCACCTCCTCGGCACCGGTGTTGAGGTCCGCCTTGCCCCCCTCGTCACGGATCGACACCACCACCGCCGCGTCCCCGAAGGACATGCGGTAGGGGCGTCCGTCGGCATGCCATTGAAGCTCGGGATCGGGATCACGCAGGCCCGCCACCGCCCGGTGAACCCCGGCGTCGGCCAGCGCCTCGGCCTTGGCGTTGAGAACGGCGTTGCGCGCCAGCCGGATTTCCGTGCGGGCGCCGCCGTTCACTCCGGCGGCGATGCCGGCCATCAGCAGCGCCCCCCACAAGACCGCCACCAGGGCGACACCGCGCTGGCCGTTGCCCGGCATCGCGGCGTTCCCCCCGCTCAGCGCACGCCGGCGGCGGCGGGTGGGGCGATCCGGTGGAACCGGCTGCGCAGTTCCTCGGTGAGTTGGCGCGCCTCCATCGGCGAGCGGACGATGCGCGGGGTGATCAGCACCAGAAGTTCGGTTCGCGAGGCGTTGTCCCCCTTGGCGCCGAACAGCGCGCCAAGGACCGGCAATGCCGACAGGATCGGCACGCCGCTATCCATCTTGCGCCGGCTGTTGCGGATCAGGCCGCCGATCATCACCGTCTCTCCCGTCTGGACGCCAACCGTGCTGCGCACCCGCCGTTGCTGAATGGTCGGCGAGTCGATGCCGGAACTGGTGGTCGGAGCCACGTCGCTGACCTCCTGGCTGACGTCCAGCAACACCATGCCGCCGGCACCGATACGCGGCGACACCTCCAGGATGACGCCGGTATCGCGGAACTGCACGGTGTTCACGATGGGCGCATCGGGGTTGATGACGCTGACCGCCGACTGCACGGCGATGGGCACTTGATCGCCCACCTGGAGGCGTGCCTTCTGGTTGTCCAGCACCATCAGCTGAGGCGCCGAGAGAACATCCAGATCGGTGACGCTGGCCAGCGCGTTCAGGACCACGCGCACATCCGCATCCGGTGCCAGAAGGTAATTGAAACCGGGAAAAATCGGGGAAACCGTGCCGCGCCCCGCCTGGCTGAGAATGAACTGGCTGGCGCCGGTCTTGAAAAACCACTGCACGCCGTAGCGCAGTTCGTTGTTCAGCGTGACCTCGATCACCGTGGCCTCGATCAGGACCTGCATCGGCACGGTGTCGATCTGGCGCAGCGTCTCCTCGACCAGCCGGTATTCGCGAGGCGTGGAATAGACGACGACGGCGTTCTTGGCCTTATCGGCGACGATCCGCATCCGCCCCCCTCCGGCCCCGGCCGACGTCGGGCCGGCGGACGGCTCGTACGCGGCGGGTTGCATTCCGTCGTCGGCAGCGGGCGCCGTGCCGTCGCCGTTGGCCTTTGGCACCGTGCCGGCGTCGACCATCGGCCCCGAGCCGATTTCCGCCGGCGTCTCTCCCGGCGCCAGCGACGGCCCGGCGGGAGCAGCGGCGCCGGTGCCGAACAGCCCGTTGAGCGTCGCCACCAGGTCCGCCGCCTCACCGTTCTGGGCGCGATAGACGAAGACCCGGTCCTCTTCCCCCTCCGCCGCCTGATCGAGGTCGGCGATCCAGGACTGGACCTTGCGCAGATGGTCGGGGCGGGCGGTGATGGCCAGCACGGCCTTGATGCGCGGAATCGGCACGAACCGCACCATGCCGGCCAGCGGCCCTTCGCCGCCGGTGCCGAACACCATGTCCAACTCGCGGGTCATGTCCTCCACCCGCGCCGACTCGACGGGGAACAGGCCGAAGGACATGCCGGCCAGCCAATCCACATCGAACAGTTCCACCAGTTCCTCGATGGCCGCAATCTCGGCGCGAGTGCCCGTCACCATCAGCAGATTGCGCTGGGCCACCGCGCTCACCTGCTTGTCGTTGGGCAGGAAGCTCTTCAGGGTTTTCAGCATCTCGGCGGCGCTGACGTGATGCAGCGGCAGCACCTGGATGCCCCACCCGATCTGTTGTGTCCCATCCTCGGAACCGGCCCGAAAGGCGGGACGAGCGGCGGCGGATTGCAGGGGTTGCACCAGATAGCCATCGGCCGTGCGGAGCAGGGTCGCGCCATTAAGGCGCAGAATTTCCTCCAGCGTCGGCAGCAGGGATGCCGTGGTCATCGGCCGGCTGGTCTGGATGGTGACGGCACCTTTCACGCCGGGGTCGATGACGTAGTTTTCCTTGAGCGTGGTGCCGAGAATCGCCTTGATGACGTCCCGAATATCCGCT